>JAHEYX010000184.1 GCA_023251415.1 Chitinophagales bacterium | reverse complement strand
TGTGTTATCAGTTTTTACTTTCCAAGGTGTACCATCAGATTTTACATAAATGCCTAATGAAAGCCACCATTTAACTTTGGCCTGATCTCCGTAACCGATTGATTTATCTTCAATGAATTGAAGTCGCAAACCCTTTTTAACTGCATATAGTTTCAATGAATCGTGAAGGTCAAAATAGGTTTGTTCATTTTTGAGTTCTCTGAAATTTTCCCAAGCGTTTGGTATGTAAACTACAACACAGTCAATTTCGTTCTGCTTTAAAGATAGATTATCA
Source organism: Chitinophagales bacterium (assembly GCA_023251415.1). Classification (GTDB taxonomy): domain Bacteria; phylum Bacteroidota; class Bacteroidia; order Chitinophagales; family CAIODY01; genus JAHEYX01. Next base: position 6,233 of record JAHEYX010000184.1, on the reverse strand, counting down.
ATTTTACTTTTAATATGCTCATAAAACTGAATCGCTGAATACTGCCTAATTTCATGACTGTTTATCGCAACAACAAATTCACTTTGAATTGTAGTGGGTATAACTAAATGCTTTTTAAATACCGCATCAAAGCCCGGATAATCTTTCAAATATTCTTTTTCAGTTGTTGGACTTACAGGATTTAGTAAAGATTCTAAATGTGACTTTAACTTTTCAAAACCTTTATCGGGTGAAATTATTGCCAATTGAATTTTTGAAGCAACACCATTGCTATTAAAACTTTCTTCTAAAGGGCCTAATAATTTTAAGCCGTTTATTGGATGAATGGATTTCTTTGTTTCGTCTTGATGATGAAAGTATATAAGCGGTTCTTTTGCTTTAGCGTAACTGTCGAAGCAAAAGAAATTACCCATTTTTTTGGCTGCAGTTGCGTAAAAGTCTGAGAGTTTAATTTCAAAGTCGCCTAAACTAAAAGTTAAATCGGTTTTTCTGTGTTTTAATTCTTTAAACCAAAAGCTCACTTTCTCGCCATACTTTTTATTCCATCGGTTTGAAGTAATAATGTTGGTTATATTTTGAACAGTTAATCTGTTAGGTTCTTCTCCTGTTGTTGTTTGTATGTGTATGCATGGGCAAATGAATAGGAACAAATCTTTGTTAACAAATTCTACCTTAAACTCAAATGCTTCAAAAACCTGATAGCCTTTTGGAATGTTAAGATTTAACCAAGTAGGTATGCTTATAATTTCCTCTTGACTTAATGGGTGATTAATAGAAAATACCTTCCTGATATTTCTGCCTCTGCTAAAAAGTACTAAACCAAAATCATTTACTAACGATTTTTCAATCAACTCATATAGCATTCCTAAATAAAAGGAATCGGGCTGATGAAACAAATGATCTTGTATGTCAATCGGTTTTAAATCGTCCGTGAGATAGTCCTTGAACACCTCTTTTATTTCGTTCTCATTTCCAAAAAGTGCAAGGGTTTCGCCCTTGCTGAAAGCGGCTACTATGTTTGAATTTTTCAACACTTCCCTTAGTTTTTTCCATTTGCCTTTTCCGTTAATATTTGTTTTTGTAGAGATGATTGTTTTAGGAAAATGTGTTGCTTTAATAGCGTTGAGCAAAACAGGTGTTGTATTCACTTGATTTTGTATAAGCCTGAAAAACCGTCTTTGTTCAAACCGTTCTTTGGCAATGGAATCTATTTGCTCGTTTTTTAATTCACAAACGGTATAGAGTTCGTGAAGGAAAAAGTCAAAACTATCAATCACCATAAAACCTGAACGCTGATTTTGTGCATTGGCTTTCTCAATCAGGTTTGATAATCGTTCGCTTGGGTTTATATCTTTTGGAATGCACCAAATTAACCCTTTTGGAAATGCGTTTTGTTTCTCTAATGCTTTTTCAAGAGTTTGTAAAACCGATTCGTCACTACCCGAATAACCAACAACCAATAATCCTCTTTGTGCAGAAGCCTCTAAAAAATAGTTATGTAGATTGTCTTCTAATTTCTGTAATTCTTTGTCCGTGTTTTGCAAAGCATCGTAGCGGAAATCTCCGTGAAGTTTTACAACTGTGGGAATATCGTTTCTGAAATTTTGAACAGACTTTGCATTTTCTGGTGATACTACTTGGCAACTTATATCCATTTTGCCAATGGCTCTTTCAATAAGGTCGTCAAAATTGGTTGTCCAAACTGTGTTTATTTTTTTCTTATCTACCAATGCCGAAAGGCACATAAAACCAATTGAAGGTTTTTTATCTCTTACCAAATTTGTTAAAAATTCTTGTCTTACTAATGGGTCAGGATAGCATTTTTCAAAATAATAGGAATATGGATTTATAGCTTTTACATCTTCTTCAACAAAATAACTTTGGATTACTTTTTTATTTGCTTCAACTTTTAAATCTTGAAATTTTTTTCCGATTATTTTGCTGCTAACACTTAACAACTCTCTTTTGAAATGCCACACTAAATCGCTACCCGAATGTATGCCAGAAGAAATAGACGCACCTGCTCCAAGGAACAAATCAAAAGATTGATTAGAAAGCACTTTGAAACTTCGTAAAAAGGTATCTTTGTCTACTCTTGTCATTTATAACGGTTGTTTGATTGGTCGGGTTTACACTTGCAGCTAAATTAAATATATCTGCCAAAAACTTTCCCCAATCCCCCTTATTTCAGATACCTTAGCACTATTCTTTGGCGTATTGCATTGGTAAATATAAATTTAAAGTATCAAATAGTGAAATTATTTTTTTGAATAGCTGTTTATTATCATACATCCTTCTAAAACGAAAAAAGCCCCGTCCATACGGACGAGGCTTTTTCACTCCAATAAATTTAACTTCTAACAATCGGTTGTTTGGCTCACTCCTACTCTATTTTATTTTCGTTCATGGATGCTTTGTAGCAAGAACCCGTATTTGGTAGGGAGAAGAATCAACTTGGTACTTAGGAGGTGAGTGAGGACACTCACCACGGCGGCTCGTTTCCTCGGCGGTAAATACAGTGAATAGTTGATAGTGAATGGTGAATAGTGGTAGTTGCGTTTAATTTATTAATCTGTTTTGTTCTACTTTACTTTGCTTTACAAACTATTTATGGTATAAAACGCAAAGACTCAATTAATAATTTTTCACTCTTAATTTTTCACTATTAACTCCTCACTCTTCACTATTCACCATTCACTATTCACTCCCCTTCTTACGCTGCTAACGTTACTTCAAACACGTTTTCCTTTCCTTGTTCGATGTGAACTTCTTTCACAAGGGTTTGGAAACCGGCGGCTTGAACGGTTACCGTTACTTTACCATTACGAATTTCGTTGATGGTTACTTTACCGGTTTCGTCGGTTTGACCTTGCTTTTTGCTGTTGTTAAATGTTACAGCGGCATTGGCAATGGCTGCTCCGTCGGTGCTGCGTTTAATCGTTAATTGAACGCTGGTGTGGTGTACATTCACTTGTTTTACGGTGCTCACATCCAACAATTGTTCGTAAAAAGTAGTGTTAGTTGTCTTGTAGCGTTTGGCTATGACTCGAATATTGTCAATGATGTCTCGAACTTCATCAATTAAGCGACGGTATTCGGCACGTTTAGCAGGCATTGCTTTAATTAAGGCTTTGCTGTTGGCTAATTCAGTGCCATAAGTGGCAATAAATTGATCCAATTGAGTTAAATCTTGAGCCGTGAAATACGTTGGAGTCAAGGTTGCCAAGTTGTTGCTCAGCAAATCACGATTTTGATTAACCACGTGAACGAATTCGGCATGTGGCATTTTTACGTAGGCGCTATTATGCAATTCAAATTGCACGCTGCTTAAATCGACACCGGCATTTTTCATACCGATAATAGCAATTTTACATTGAGTAGAAATGGTGCTAGCCAATTCCAATTTTGCATCGAGCATCTTTTGAGTAAGTGCCTTTTTGTCGGTTGCTAAAAAATCGCCGCACGCTTTTATTTCGGCTAGTTTATTTTTGAAGCCGGTAATTGCGTTTTGCATGGCCGCATCGGCGGCATATATTGGTGCATTACTATCAATGAAATTGTTTAATGAGGTATGCATCAATTCTTGAGCTAATTGTAAATTATTCATGGTATTAATTTTTGTTTTATGAATAGTTAAGAAATAGAATTTGTGAACGTTTTAAATTTTAAGTCGACGGTGGAGGCAGTCGGCGGTCCTCGATTTTGATACTTCAGTTGCATTAATTGCTGTTGCCCTTGATTGACTTTTTGTGTATTTATATAGCTTAAGCCATTGATAATTAATGCCTCAGCCGGCTCCAATCGTTTATTGCCACTATTTTTACATTGCTTATCACCGACCGAGTTTTCATTATCAAAGTCCGAGTTTTGCTTATCACCAACCGAGTTTTCATTATCAAAGTCCGAGTTTTGCTTATCACCGACCGAGTTTTCGTTATCAAAGTCCGAGTTTTGCTTATCACCGACCGAGTTTTCGATATCAAAGTCCGAGTTATGCTTATCACTGACCGAGTTTTCGTTATCAAAGTCCGAGTTTTGCTTATCACCGACCGAGTTTTGCTCATCACTTTTCACGAATTGCTTATCGATTTTAGCGAATTCCATTTTACAAGTAGTAAGCAGCATGTGCACAAAAGCGGCCAAGCTTATCACCTGCTTGCGGCTTTTAAAAGGAGCATAAGTATTCACTACCACAGGTATAGTAGTGTCTTCTTTTTGCGCTGTTGTTTTTATTACTTGTAAAGTTTTCATTTTCGTTTTTTGTAATTCGTTTACCGTTTTACAATAGCAAAAGTATAGTGGTGATTGAGCAAAAGTGTCCCGATAATCGGAACAGGTGCCGGAAAATTCCCCGTTTTTCGGAACTTTGCAGTAATTGTGTTGAAACGCTTACCCATTAAAGGCTTCAAGGCTTTTTTAGTGTATTTTCTGCCATTTTTACCGACTTTCGGCGATTTGGGTTCTGAAAATCGGAATTAGGGCAGGGTAAAAATTCCGATTTTCGGAACTGCATTTTTTGAGGTGAAAATGACAAGGTCGGCTGCAAAGCCTTGTAAATGCTCGATATTTTGAAATTTATTTCGGAAATTCTATTTTTCAGCGAAAAAAAATCCCCCCAAATGATAACAATTGATAATATAAAAGAGGAGCAGATTGAATTTTTTAACCAATTAGAGAAATTAAGCAGCTCACCAAAGTCATTTATTGCTGAAATCAGCGACTTATTAAACATTGCACGTACAGCAGTCTATGCCCGTAGAAACGGTACTGTCTTTATATCCATTTACGAACAAGCGCTCTTAAATGAGCATTTTGCGAAGTTTTATCGAAAAAAATTCTTTAGCCATTATACGCGCAAGGTGCGATTTGAAGTAAGTTCAATCAGTAAACACTATACCGTACACAAATGGTTAAGCGATACCTTACAATTGCTTACTCCTATTGCCAAAGACCCGGATGCACATATCTATTATACCGGTGCCAACTTACATCTGTTCTATAATTTCAGTACACCCAAACTAGCAGCCTTTTATATTTATTGGCTACATAAATACATCTTGCAATCGCCCGAATACCAACTGTTGCCTTTCAGTTGGAAACGCATGGTGCAAACGGAAGAAGTTAAATTGGCTACACAAATCTGGAAAAAGTATCAGGAAATCAGTTCTACCGAAATCTGGACACGCTATATTCTTATTACCACATTAGATAAGATTAAAGAAATGCGGAGAGATAAGTTTTTCGAAAGCGATAAAGAATACAAAGCCCTCTCCGAAGATATTATAGAAATCATGGCCTTGCTTGATCAACAAGCGGAGCTGGGACACAAGATTGATAATATACATGCCAAATACAGTTTGTTTTCGTTAGAGTCGAAACACGAAAGCAATTGTGCCATCATCAAGTATGGGCATTCGAGCAGCTTTTTCGACCTGCTCAATAACCGCACCATCATGATGACGACAGATAAAGATTTTTGCGAAGCACAACTACGCGAGTTCAAGCAAAAAATCAAAAACAGCAAACCCCTAAGCAGCACCAACCGCACCGAAAGAACCCGCATCCTAAGCGAATACCGAGCAGAATTGATGAAAGCAATAGTTTCTGCGAATTGATAATTGCGGAGGCCGAGAGGCCGCAGTCCGCCGTCAGCGACATTAATTTATTCGAATATATACGAAATGATTGTTTTGGCGGAATAATGGAGAATGGATAATGTGAAAGGCAGAATACAATTAATACAATAAGGCGGAGGCCGAGAGGCTGCAGTCCGCCGTCAGCGGCATTGATTTGTTCGAATAAATACGAAATGATTGTTTTGGCGGAAGAATTGGAATAGGTCGAAGCATCATCATTTAAAGAAATGCCATTTATAAATCGTGTTCATGGTAGCATAACGAATCAATGAATCCGTAGGATTCACATGTTTATAGCAATAACCGTCAAAACGTATTCTCGACCCCGGAGGGGTCGCACCTGTTAACACCATCAATTAAAGAAATACCATTTATAAATCGTGTTCATGGTAGCATAACGAATCAATGAATCCGTAGGATTCACATGTTTATAGCAAAAACCAACAAGACGTATTCTCGACCCAGCTTGTCCGCCGATTGTATTTTGGCGGAGGGTCGCACTTGCTAACACCATCAATTAAAGAAATGCCATTTATATATCGTGTTCATGGTAACATAACGAATCAATGAATCCGTAGGATTCACATGTTTATAGCA
>JAHEYX010000183.1 GCA_023251415.1 Chitinophagales bacterium | reverse complement strand
CATTGGTGAATACGTCGCATTACCAAACCGATTATGTATTGTTGATTCGTGCATTAGCCAATCGATTGGTGCAGCAATATAAACACGAATGTACCACAAGCTGGAATTGGTTTGAAAATTCAATCACCTATGCCAATGCCGTACTACCGGAAGCTTTGCTTTATGCATGGAAAGCCACAGGTTTAGAAATTTATAAACGAATTGCTATTGCTTCATTTGATTTTTTAATGCACTTAACATTTAATGGATCTACATTCAAAGCCATATCCAATGTTACTTGGTTACAAAAAGACACTACAGTTCCGGCTCCTAAACTTGGTGGAGAACAGCCTATTGATGTTGCCTATACCATTATTGCATTAAATACCTTTTACAATATGACTGAAGAGCCCTTGTATCTTATGCGTTTGCATATTGCCTTTACTTGGTTTTTGGGCAATAATCATTTAAAGCAAATAATTTACAATCCCTGTACCGGCGGCTGTTATGATGGCTTAGAGGAAAATAGTATAAATTTAAATCAAGGAGCAGAATCTACACTTAGTTATTTAATGGCACGTTATACCGTGGCTCAATTGCCAAAAATAACAAGGTATAATACGAGCAGTAAAAGCAAACTTACTTCACCTCTAGCTACCTTGGTACATAGTTTTGAGGAAATGGATTAAGCTCGCTGTATTATTGATTATTAGGGTCGGCAAAACGTCTGTCGTATAAAAATGTTTTGTCAGTCAATGTTTTTAAAAACAGCACTAGTGCCTGTTGTTCTTCCGCAGTTAAAGTTCCTATTTTATTGATGGAACGGTCATAGTTACGTTCCATTTTACTTTGATTATTGTAATGCGCAATCACTTCTTTCAACTTTCTAAAACGTCCATCGTGCATATAAGGATAAGTCATTTCACAATTACGTAATGATGGTACTCTGAATTTGTTTTTGTCGCCGGATTGGTGCGTTATAGTTGCACGACCATCATCATGTAATGCAGTATCAATAGGTAATCCATTATTGCGCATTGAATTATCCGTAAATAAAGGTGCAGGATGACAATTGGCACATTTCACTTTATACAATTGAAAGCCTTGCTGTTCTTGTGTTGTAAACGTATCTGCTTTAGCCATTACCCGATCGTATTTTGCATCAGCAGAAATTAATAAACCCGTAAATTGCGCTAATGCTTTTAATAAACGTTCCGAATTTATTAAGCTGTCGTTATAGGCTTTAAAGAATAGTGTTTTGTATTTAACTGAAGCATTGAGTTTCTGCACCACATGCGCTAAGCTCTCATTCATCTCAATCGGATTAGTTATGGGATTAATTGGTTGAACTTCTAAATTATTCACTCCACCATCCCACATGTATGAAGTATTCCAAATTAAATTTTGCAAAGCCGGTACATTACGTTTCCCGATTTTACCATAAATACCATGACTCAATGCATGATCAATATGTGCAAAGGCAGCAATTTGTTGATGACAGGAGCCACAACTGATACTGCCATCAGCAGATAAAATGGGATCATAAAACAATTGACGCCCCAAATTGAAAACCTTAGCATTTAATTTATTTTTTTGAAAATTATAGGCAGGTGTAGGAAATCCTTTGGGCAAGCTTAGTTTCATCGGTTCTCTAAGCAAGGAGAAATATTCCTTTTCGCTACTGAATACAACAAAAGCAATTAGTACAGCAAATAAAATGAAAAGGTATGACGACTTGTTGCTCATGAATTAGCGCAGATAAAATAGTTGGCTGTATTGATCGGCAATCGTTGTGGCTTTTTCTACACCGGTAACACTCGAAAAATTAGCAAGGTCAATTACTTTTGGATTAGTAAATAAATTATTGATATCGGCAACCAAATCAAGATCAATATCTAATGAACTGGATTTCTTTTGTTTGAAATTTAAATTAACTTTTCGAATGCAATTAACCGGTTCTTGATAGCCTCCAATATGCCATTCAAAATTACCGCCCGCTTGTTTTGAAGCTGTGGATTTGCCTTCTAATTTAAAAAAGATATAACCGGTATGCCATGCCCAAAACATACCATTTATCGGATCTAAAGCACCGGATTGAGCTCCTGAACAATTGTGCAAACTATCTACGCCAATTAAAAACGAGATACCAGTATAAACACCGGATGGCAAATTTTTAATTGCGATTTTTTTAGAAGCAGGATCCTCTTCATCAATTAAAAAATATTCTCCTAAAGGTATTGCTTGATGATTTGAATTGATTAATTCGAAGTTACTTAAATAGTATTTGAATTTACTTACCGTATAGGCTTGGTTCAACCCATTGTGATAGGTAACACTATCCAACTTTAATTCGCGATTACCAACCAGGTGAATAATATTGATTCGTAAGTTGCTACGGATGGGCCTTTTAATTAGGTAAAACGAATAGAATACCACCAATAAACCAATGGCACCAGTAAAAGCACTTAATTTCAGGAAACGATGCATTAAGCGAATTTAGTTAAAATTTGAAAACGCAGTACAAAAGATTCGAAATAAAAAAATCCCCTTCTATCGGAATTTGCATTCCTTTAAGAAGGAGATTTTAGCATTTAATTAGGATGCAATTTTACGACTTATTAATGAACAATTACAACTTTTTGTTGAGTAGAAAAATCAGCATTATAAGCCTTCAGCACATAAGTACCGGGAGCCAATGCCCGAATATCCATTGATTCCACAATAGTAGGATGCACGTTTGTTTTTACTGCACGTAATTGACCGGATAAGTCATACAATTCTAATGTAAAATCATTGGCAAAAATTGGTTGGATAAATACATGTAAAAATTCATTCGTCGGGCTTGGGTAAACTAAAAAGTCTAATTTTTGATTTACCAACTGCACCTCATTCAAAACCGGTGGAGTGTATGTTGTTACCGTTTCTGAAATGGTGTTATGCCCACCCGGATTTCCGGGGCCTTGAGCCGTATTGCCGGTTTGAACCGTACCGTAATAAGTTGGTCCGGTTACAAACGGATACACCGGTGCAAGATTCGCATCTATTGTTACAAAGTAAGCATAAGTACCGGCCGGATATTCAGGAGTAATACAAAATCGTCCATTGTGATCATCTAAATCGCCTGAACCGGGTGTATATACATAATCTTCACATAAACAGCCCAATGGATAAGTTGCATTCACCGGAGGACCGGCTGTACGACTGCTAGCTGTTGATAAAACATAGCTGCTGCGCATTCTTTTTATTGCGCCGGTACCATTGGCATTGGTATAGGCATAAGCACCGTAAATTGGAAAGCCGTCAAAAGCATATCCGATTATTGGTGAATGATGCGTGCTGTCTTTTACATTGTATAAACATTGCGGATTAACATGATGGTGATACGCTCCACTTGGGGCCGGATGACCTAAACAACTATCAAAACTGATTCCTTCATAATACAAAGCATTGCGGTTCCAAGTTGTTCCCGGACCTTGAACATAAGAACTGCTGGTATTGTCCCAATGAAAACCATCCCACGGATTAAAAATTACTACACCATTCGACCAAACACCGGTTTGTCCTAATCCTACTTTTGTGGCGGTACCGGTATTTTGTTGTGGAGTGCGTGTAATCTTAAAAACAAAATTTTGATTGGATGGAGTGTTTGGATTGGCATTCCATGGACCAATACTATAGTTAGGAATACAACTGCAACTAACATATACATTAGCTGTAGAATATTGAATCAATTGACAATTAGAGGGCAATCCGTTGTATCCGGTTTGTGAACCGGTATTGATTATCCAGGATGTAACTGCAGGATCAGTAACCTGCGAATAGCCCTTGATAGCAAGAATCATTAAGGCAAATAAAACAACATGCTTTTTCATGTAATTGGATTTTAATTGATGGTAAGTGTGATTAATTGGCTTTGATAAATTGCTTGTTGAAACGGGTACCGTCTTTTTTGATTGCGCTTAGTGTGTACATTCCATTAGGCAATGCAGCTATCGAAAAAGCGGTAACATTAGTTTGCATAACTACTTGTCCAACAAGGTTACTGATTTCGAAATGATCAAATACTGCTGTTGTTTTAACCATCAATGCTGTAGTTGCTGGATTTGGCATCAATTCTAAAGTAGTTGTTGTATTTTCAAGAGTAGCGATTGCATTAGGCAAGGTTACGGTTACAAATAACAAATCATCAACAGTTAAAGTTGTACCAATGTGTTTAGCTCCCGGACCACCGAGTATTTGTATTTGAATTAAAGCCGAATCAGGTACCGTGTTATTCATGTAATTAATTGGCAAGGCAAAGCGTGTATAATTTCCAATTACTGCATTACTTACCCATTCACCAAAACCAATCGTTTCACGCATTCCACTCGTTGAATTCCATTTACTTAAAGTTACGGCAATGGAGAAGGAATCATAATATTGCGTCATGTATGTAGCCCAACCTGTTAAGGAATCCGGACGAAAAGCAAAGGCATAACCGCTTAAATTAGTTCCCGGTTGTGGTGGCCCCATGGTTTGTGCTCCGGAATAAGCCATACCGGCTATGGTATCTAAAGTGCTGGTTTGCGGATTGGTAAAAGTGTCGATACTGCATGTTAAAGCATAAGAACCGGAATGAGCATTCATGGCTTGTTTAACACCCGGTGAAATAGCCCATGAGTTGGGTGTTAAGAACGGACCTTGTTGCGACCAATTTTCGAATCCGTTATTTGGAATCGGTTGCGCAATAACTTTAGCACTTAATAGCAAGAGGAAATAAAAAAGCAGTTTTTTCATGTGATAATTGTTGTTTCTATTCCTCAAAAATGCAATTATTCTTTTAAATAGTTAGTGCGTATCGGTAAATAGGCCATATTTAAAGGAGTAAAGCTTCGTATTGCGAGCTAACACATTAGCTACCGTACTCTTGTAGCGCTATTTGCTACTACACTATACCGGAACTTTACTCACCAAGCGTTCAACAAAAGCCCCAATTTGTAATGATTTATTGACTAAATGCATTTCATAAATCCAGTAACGTGGACGACCTTGTGCATCAGCTTCAGCTAAGCGAATAGTGTTGTTGGGGTGTAAATAATTTTTTTCTTCTTCCCCTTGAATTCGTTCATGTGGAAATTGCCCTATAAGATGACCGCAATGTAAATGACCAAATTCCCAGCCCAATTCTTGCGCTAAATTTTTTGTATAGGCATATACTGCCGCACCCGTAAGTTGCTCCCAATTAGCATGCATCCATTGTTGCCCCATTAACCAGGCCTTTTCCGTATCTTCTTTTAACTTCAATTTGATGGGATCAGCACCAATTACATAGGTTCTTCCATAATCAGCTTCCCACTCTTCGAACACCGGACCGAAATCGACAAATAAAATATCATCTGCTGTTATCATTCTGTTCTCCGGATTTTCACGATACGGTAATAAGGTATTGGCACCGGCTCTAACAATTCGTTTGTGCCAGTATTTTTTTATGCCGAATAGCTCTTCAGCCAACTGATACAAACGTTCATTCAACTCTTTTTCGGTTTGATTACCAACAAAGAAATGGCGTTGTTCAGCTGTATCAAACAATTGAGCAGCTTTGGCTTCAGCCTGTACTAATGCTTGTATCATAGCTGCAATTTAGTGGTGATTACCATAGGTTTTTTCTCCGGCTCTTATTTCTAAAGCTAAACGATTTTGAGGAACCGGTAAAGGGCAAGTGGCAAATGGAGTAAAGCAACAGGGTGGATTATACGCTTTATTAAAATCCAACACAACTTGATTACCTGTTTTTGGTTTTTTTGCATACAAAAAACGACCTCCACCATAGGTAGTTGTACCGGTCGTTTGATCTGCAAAAACGATAAACAAATCATCCTCTTCTTCAAGACTTGCAATTAATTGGTAGGATTTTCCATTACGTGTAAAATGCAATATGCCTCCTATCGGTGTTGGTGTTGTTAATCCAATAACATCAGTAACCAATATGCTATCCGGCTTTGAAGGGATTTCGATTGTTGCCGTGATGCACCAGGAGCTATCTACAATAAAGCGCTCTATACTGGTAAATTCTTTAACCACATCACTTTCTAGATCACGTAAACGAATTACCGTTGCAGCTTACAGTAATACCAGTAGCAGGTTGATACATAACTTTTCCTTCATGCAAATTTAATACTCCCAAACGAGCAGCCGCTTTTACCGGAAACTGCAATTGATTGGAACCTGCACTGCCAATAGTGTTATCCCCTTCTTGTAGCCAAATTAATCCGGCTAAATTCAAATAACCGGTTTCGCTTTTTAAGCGTTTAATTCGTGCTTCATGCCAATCGTTTATCGAACGCACATAAGTAGTTTGTGCGTTACTTGTTGAACTTTCAACATGCAATAAAACCAACAACAGCAAAATAAATTTATACATAGTAAAGAGGGTTTCGCAATGCCTATTGCATTGCTTAACTAAACATTTCATAAATAACCATCACCATTCGACAACTCAAAATCAATTTATTCTACCGTTCTTTATTTCTTCTACCACATTTGGATCAAGCAAGGT
>JAHEYX010000182.1:4472-6516 GCA_023251415.1 Chitinophagales bacterium | reverse complement strand
TGTACGATTGAAACTCCGGAAGGACCAAACATCGGTTTGATTTCTACCTTGTGTGTACACGCTAAAATCAACGATATGGGCTTCATTGAAACCCCTTATCGTAGAGTGGAAGCCGGTAAAGTAAACTTGAACGATCAAAAAGTTGAATTTTTGAGTGCTGATGATGAAGATAACAAAATCATCGCGCAAAGTAATATCGACGTGGATGATAAAGGTAACTTTAAAGAAAATCGCGTTAAATGCCGTCAACATGGGGAATTCCCGGTTTTAGGACCAGAAGAAATTGAATACATGGACGTTGCTCCTAACCAAATTGTGGGTGTGAGCGCTTCATTGATTCCGTTCTTGGAACATGATGATGCGAACCGTGCCTTGATGGGATCAAACATGCAACGTCAAGCTGTTCCATTAATGCGTCCGCAATCGCCTATCGTAGGAACCGGTTTGGAAGCTAAAGCTGCTCGTGACTCTCGTATGTTGATTAATGCACGTGGTAAAGGTGTTGTAGAATATGTAGATGCTGAAGAAATCCATGTTCGTTACGAACGTACTGACGATGAACGTACAGTAAGCTTCGAAAATGATGTTACGGTTTACAAATTATTGAAATTTAAGAAAACCAACCAAAGCACTTGTATCAACTTAAAACCTATCGTTAAGAAAGGGGAAAAAATTGTTCCGGGTCAGGTACTTTGCGAAGGATATGCTACCGAAAACGGTGAATTAGCTTTAGGTACTAACCTGAAAGTGGCTTTCATGCCATGGAAAGGGTATAACTTCGAGGATGCGATTGTGTTAAGCGAACGCGTTTTACGTGAAGATTTGTTCACTTCTATCCATATTGAAGAATACGAATTAGAAGTTCGTGATACCAAATTAGGTGAAGAAGAATTAACGAATGATATTCCTAACGTAAGCGAAGAAGCTACGAAAGATCTTGATGAACGTGGAATTATCCGTATCGGTGCCGAAATTAAAGAAGGTGATATCATGGTAGGTAAAATCACTCCAAAAGGTGAAACTGACCCTACTCCTGAAGAAAAATTATTGCGTGCTATCTTTGGTGACAAAGCCGGCGACGTTAAAGATGCTTCCTTGAAAGTTCCACCATCAACCGAAGGTACTATTATCGATACCAAATTGTTCAGCCGCGCTAAAAAAGATAAATCTTCAAAAGCAAAAGAAAAAGGTGCTTTAGATAAAGTGGAAACCATTTATCAGAAAAACTTGAAAGAGTTGAAAGATGAATTGATTGCTAAATTGATGATTTTATTGAAAGATAAAACTTCACGTGGTGTTAAAAACTTGTATAACGAAGAATTGATTCCGAAAGGAGCCAAATTCACTTCTAAAAACTTGGATATTAGCTACGAGCAAATTGATATGAACAATTGGACCAGCAGCGATGAAACCAATATTTTGGTAAAAATGTTGTTGCACAATTACGGTATCAAATACAACGAAGAAAGTGGTCGCTACAAACGTGAGAAATTTAATATTACCATCGGTGATGAATTACCTGCAGGTGTAATTAAATTAGCTAAAGTATACATCGCTAAAAAACGTAAATTACGTGTTGGTGATAAATTAGCGGGTCGTCACGGTAATAAAGGTATCGTTGCTAAAATCGTTCGTGATGAGGATATGCCTTTCTTAGAAGACGGTTCTCCGGTTGACATCGTTCTTAATCCGTTAGGGGTGCCTTCACGTATGAACTTGGGTCAAATCTATGAATCAGTATTAGGTTGGGCCGGTTTAGTAAATGGTAAAAAATATTCTACTCCAATCTTTGATGGTGCGCATTTAAGTGAAATCGAAAAAGAAATCGCTGATGCCAGTTTACCGCACTATGGTCAAACCTTCTTGTATGATGGTGAAACCGGTGAACGTTTCCACCAAAAAGCAACCGTTGGTGTTATTTACATGCTTAAATTGAACCACATGGTGGATGATAAGATGCACGCCCGTTCTATCGGACCGTACAGCTTAATTACACAACAACCATTGGGAGGTAAAGCACAATTCGGTGGTCAACGTTTTGGTG
>JAHEYX010000182.1:0-4462 GCA_023251415.1 Chitinophagales bacterium | reverse complement strand
ATGGAGGTTTGGGCATTGGAAGCTTATGGTGCCGCTAATATCTTGCAAGAATTATTGACTGTTAAATCTGATGATATCATCGGACGTGCTAAAACATACGAAGCAATTGTTAAAGGTGAAAATATCCCTAAACCGGGTATTCCTGAATCCTTCAACGTATTGTTACATGAATTGAGAGGTTTATCTTTAGATTTGAAATTTGAATAATAAACTTCAACTTATAAAAAAGCCGCTTGAGCAATCAAGCGGCTTTTTTTATTGGTTTAATTCAACTGTTAAATCGCCCACAATAGATTTGTACAGCTAACTTACTCCCCTATTTAGAGCGCATAAGCCGATTATGACTGCATTCTACCCTATGCAGCTACTACATTTAATTAAATTGTTTGATTTAGACCATCGCTTGCCGGAGCGATTCGCCATTAAACGGTTGCGCTCTGCTTCTACACCGACAAAACATACAGCCTATTCCGGCAACAAGGCACTTAATAATTGCGCTATTTCTTTATCGATTTCAGTTGCATCAGTGGAGGGCTGATACCCTATCTGTTCCAACTCTTTGGTACTAATGCTGAATACATTACTGGATAGCGGATTTTCGCTTTTAACGACCACTGCCGCTTCTCGTTTAGTTATATCCTGATAAGCATGCAATACTTTTTCAGCTACCTCATGTATTGTATAATAGTGCTTACTGGCCAGATTATATACTTGACAACCGGGTTTCAGTGCCTTTAAAACAGCCATGGTTTGCGCACTCAATTCTTCTAACGAAATAAAATTGCGGTATTGTTTACCCGAAGAAAGTAAGGTTATGGTTTGCTTTTCGATGATTTCCTTACAAAAACAACCCGGCACTAAACTCCAGCGATTCACCGTCGATAAAAACATGGGGCCGTAAATGTTTGAAGGTCGCACAATAGCCGTTTCTAATTGGTATTTACGAGCAAACAGATCCACGTACTGTTCGGCCATCAAATGGTTGATGCCATAATCACTTTCGCATCTGGTTGGTGTAGCAGCAGTCAATTCCCCACTGAGTTCTGTACCATACACTTGCAAAGTCGAATAAAACACAAACTTCTTGATGTTATTATTAGCGGCAAGTTGCAACATATTGCGCGTTCCGATAACCGACAAGCGTACGCCCGCTTCCGGATTTTTGGAAATAATATCATTAGCGGCTGCCAAATGTACGATTGCATCGGCTTCCAATTTTAATTGCGGCAACTCATTGTCTAATACATCAAAGGAAAGGAATTCGCATCCGCTTAGTGCCGAACGCATTTCATCCGTAATGGTGCGCGCAACGGCCACCACGCTATGACCTTGACGATTTAAATAATCACAAAAAAAACTTCCTATAAAACCTCCTGCACCGGTAACTATAATTTTCATGGTAGTACTGGATTTAAATAAAACAGGCAGATGAAATTCATCTGCCTGTTTAGTATTTGTTTGTTATTAAGCGCTTATTGTTCTCTGGATGGGTTACGGCTGTACACTTTACCATCTAAATATTCCATAGTAGAAATCAAGGTAGGATTTGGCATACGCTCGTAGTAACGGCTGATTTCAATTTGCTCACGGTTTTCGTGAATTTCTTCTAAAGTATCTGTTGAAGAAGCAAATTCAGCTAATTTACTGTGCAACTCTTCTTTTAAGGAAGAAGAAATTTGATTGGCTCTTTTTGCCAATACACAAACTGTTTCGTAAATATTACCGGTTTTGTTTTTTAAAGCAGCCAAACTGCGGGTTTCAATCACATTTGATCCGGCAGGTCCAACCTTTTTAATCATACTCATAGTTAATTATTTTTTTAGTTCTGCAAGCTGAGCTTTATATTTATCCAATTGGCTTTTAGCCTTATCGTAAATCTTCTGTGCCTCAGGAGCATATTTTGAGGTTGCAAATTTATCAATAAAATTCAAATAATTACTAATTGCGTCCTCATATCTTTCAATTTTTTTTGAATTAATGCTTTGTTCAGCTAATTCATATCCGGATTTGATAATCAAAAACTGTATATAATCAGCATTTTTAGTATCCGGAAACTCTTTTAATAAGGTCTTTAAGGCTGTGGTTGCCGCTTTGTAATCGCCAATGTCATAGTACAATTCAGCAGCTTTGGTGGCTTTGAATTCCAATTTTGCACGCAACAGGTCAATGATTTCGTTTGCTTTAACCACTTTCGGATCTTCCTGGTGGTTATTAATGAACAATTGCAAAGCCTGAATAGCCTTATACGTATCGCCTTGGTCTAAGGAATAAATGGGCGATAATAAATAATAACAATAGGCCGACATGTATTCACATTCTGCCGCTTTATCAAAATTTGGGTAGTTATCGGCTATGTATTTAAAATGATAGGCCGCCATGACATAATTTTCAGCCCCGTATTGCGAGTAAGCATAGTAATAATACAGCTCTTCAAAGTTTTTTGTTCCGCGTAAAGTAGCCAAAACCTCTTCAAATAATGGAATAGCTTTATCGTATTCTTCTTTGTTGTAATACTCCTTGCCTTTAGCCATTTTTAAATTCAAATCGCCACTTTTCAGTAACTTTTGGTAGGGATCACAACTGCTAAAGGTGAAACTCAATAGCAATAAAAAAGTAAAAACACTAAGGAATCGAAACACTGTATTGATTTTTGATGTATTGGCTTGCAAATGTAAGAATTTATATCAGGTTATTGGGTGCTAAACGCAAAACAAAATTAAATATTTTAGATATTCCAATACCAATTTCAACTATTACCAACTGCCAGTAGGTGAAAACTTTAATAGAAATCTTTATTTTAGTAGCATATTTCCATGCTATCTTTAAACTTTCAAACCTGTTACTAAACTCAGCTTAACGTGACGTATTCGATTCATCAGATTTTTCAAATTACTAAAGGACAGTTATTAAAGGTTGGAAGTACGCAAAGTATAGAACATTTATTATTAGATAGCCGAAAAATTGTACACCCCAATACCTCTTTGTTTTTTGCAGTAAAAGGAGAACGAAAAGACGGTCACCAATTCATTACCGAATTATATGAAAAGGGCGTTCGCAATTTTATTGTGCAGGAAGCGCCCGACTTATTAAGCTTTCCGGAAGCCAATATCATTCAAGTTAAGGATGCCATTTTAGCTTTGCAGCAAATAGCGGCATTTCATCGCTCACAATTTGCTTATCCTGTTATCGGCATTACCGGCAGTAACGGTAAAACCATTATCAAGGAATGGCTCAATCAACTTTTACAGGTTGATCATGCCATCGTGCGCAGCCCAAAGAGTTACAATTCTCAAATCGGTGTTCCGCTGAGTGTTTGGCAAATGAATGCACAGCACGAATTGGGCATTTTTGAAGCCGGCATCTCACAGCCCAATGAAATGGACAAGCTCGAAAAGGTAATTAAACCTGATATCGGTATTTTTACCAATATAGGCCATGCCCATGATGAAGGCTTCTTGAACGTGCGTCAGAAAGTAAACGAAAAACTACAATTGTTTGCTTTTGCGAAAACCGTTATCTATTGCCGCGATTATAATGAAATCAATAATGCCATCTTAACGTTCAAATCGAAATTGGCCGACGACCATAACGATGAACGTTTTAATTTGTTTACCTGGTCGTTTAAATCGGATGCCGATTTACGCATCACCAGCGTTCAGAAAGGATTACACAGCAGTCGCATTGAAGCCATTTATAAAGATACTCCCAAAGCTATCGAATTTCATTTTACTGATACCGCTTCTATTGAAAATGCCATTCATTGCTGGGCTTTGTTATTGTTGTTAAAAATTGATGATGAACAAATCATACAACGTTTCAGCGAATTGAAAGCAGTGGGCATGCGCTTAGAATTGAAAGAAGCCAATAACAACTGCAGTTTAATCAACGACAGTTACAGCAGCGATATCAGTTCATTGGCCATTGCCTTAGACTTTCTTGCTCAACAACAACAGCACGCCGATAAAACCGTTATTCTTTCCGATATCTTACAATCGGGTAAGAATGATTTTGATTTGTACACCGATGTAATGGAAATGCTTTCCAATAAAAAAATCACCAAACTTATTGGTATTGGTAAAGCCATTAGCAAACAACAAAAGACTTTTCAAAATTTAAAAGCCTGCAAACTTTATTTCTATCCGGATACCGAGCATTTTCTTGCCGAACATGCTTTCGATTCGTTCTCGAATGAAGCCATATTGCTCAAAGGAGCCCGTTTGTTTGAATTCGAGAAAATATCGCGATTGTTTGAAAAGAAAGCGCACGAAACCTTATTGGAAGTTAATTTGAATGCTTTAGTACATAATTTAAAAACGTATCAAAAGCTATTGCAGCCCCGCACCAAAATAATGGCTATGGTTAAGGCTTTCAGCTATGGTAGCGGAAGTTTTGAAATAGCTAATTTATTGCAGTTTCATAAAGTGGATTACTTGGCGGTTGCTTATGCCGATGAAGGAATCGA
>JAHEYX010000181.1:3597-6586 GCA_023251415.1 Chitinophagales bacterium | reverse complement strand
TGGTAAATAATAATTCGATGTTTGCCATAATACTGAAACTCCATGGAACGGATTTCTTCGGAAGATGCATTGGTGGGTTGCTTACGAAAAAAATTGGAAGGTGGGGCATTGTCACCAAAATCGCGAATAGGATCGAGTGTAGTTTCGAGGTTTTCGACTACTAATAAGTAATAGGAGTTATCAGAATTGTCCCAGCTTATTTTAATGGGTTCGGGCATAGTAAAACCACCTGAAGGCGGACCGGTAGTAGTACTTACCCGTGCAATAATTATTTCACTGGCCGATTGAGTTACACCTGAGGGTTTTTGTGGAACAAAAGTATAAGCAGTTACCTTTTTATTGTCGAATAGAAACGAGAGGTTGTAGTTATCATTTTGTGCTACAATAATAGAACTGTCTATGTACTTTCCATCGCCAAGCGGGTGTAAAGTGTGTAGGGTATTATTGAGTGTAACTTGCAAGGTTAAGTTATTAATGTCATCTGAAGAATAAGTAACATCAGCAGAGAATGGCACTTGTCGACTGATTTTTACATTAAAATAATCCCCTTCGTTGAGGTACGATTCGATGATAGGAGAATCGGTATATTCACTTGTTGTTGTTTTTTTGCAAGCAGTAAAAAATAACAGGATGGAGCTAAATACTACGAATACTAATTTTGTTTGCATATTATCTTAGTTTAAATGAAAGCGTTAGGTTAGGTGTGAAGCCGGTATAATTGACATTGGTTTCCAGTATCGACCGATTTTCGATGGTGTAGGTTTTGTACCATACATTAGTGCGGTTGTACAGGTTAAATACGGAGCAGCCGATATAACCAATTTCTCTTCTCTTTTTATCGCCTCGGCTACCTGCAAGGAGTTTGTAGTTTACCGAAAAATCGGCACGGTGATAATCAGGCAATCGTAAACCATTTTTGGTAGTAACGGTATAGAAATCTTTTTCATTGCCATCCAATAGTGCAATGTTGTAGGCCCCTGAAGGAGCAGTATAAGGTCGTCCGGTAGCATAAATCCAAGTAGCTGCAAAATCGAAACGTTTCCAATTGTATTGTAACACTGTTTTAAATTCATGTGTCACATCTTGATTAGCTGAAAAATAGCCATCGGAATACACATCGAAATGGTTTTTGGCTTCGCCTAGTGTATAGCTCAACCAGCCGGTAAATTTTCCGGTTTTCTTTTGTGCTAAAAATTCTATTCCACGTGCATACCCATAGCCTGAGAAAAAGTTTTCATCATAACTAACTCCTCTGGGGCTTGGGTTGAAACGAAGGGAATACTCGGTGAGGTCTTTTACTTCTTTATAATAGCCTTCGGCACTAAACAAGTAGTTGGTGTTTTCATACGATAAACCGGCTATATAGTGGTAGGCAGAACTAACGGGAATGTTTGAGCCATCGGAAAGCAGCCAAAATTCTTTGCTACCTGAAAGTATATCTTCACGCGTAATAACATTAGCAAACTGGTAGAATTTTCCGGTAGCACCTTTTAAGGTTAACTTATCGGTGATATTGAAAGAAAGTGAAGCTCGTGGTTCTTGATAGAATTTTCCGGTTGTTTCAAAATAGCTGGTACGTAAACCCGGAACAACAATTAATCGGTCTTTGAAAAACTTGAATTTATTTTGCAGGTAAACTCCGCCTAGTAGTGCTTTGTTTTGTTTATTAATAATGGTGGAGGTATCGTTTTGCGAATAGGTGTATTTGATATCGTATTTTGTAGCGTAAGCCCCAAATTGCAATTGGCTCCAGGCTAGAATATCCCATTGGTAATCGGACTTCACACTATAATCTTTCAAATTATTATCTTCCAAAATACCGTTCTTAATGGTGGTTTCTTCTCCACTTGCATTGGTGTTGGTTCGTTCCGTAGAACGATCGCGGTTGCTGTAAAAGTTAGAGTAACTGACGAGGGTATTGCCATAAAATTTATTGGTGTATTTACGACTCCATTTTAAACTGCTGCCTATGTTACCGTATTTAGAATAATCGGTCGAGTTAAAACTGAATTTGGCATTGCCTCCGAAATTAGGAAGGTTGGAGTTGTCGATGCTATTATCCAATTTATCAGTTCCGTTAAAGATGCTGAGGGTAATAATATCTTTTTTAGATGGGCGGTAAGTGAATTTGCCATTCAAATCATAAAAGTAAGAGGTAACGGTTGCATTTTGTGTAAACCGACCGCCTCCGGGACCACCTTGTTGGGTAATGGTAGAAGAGGTGCTTTTACCATATTTTTCTGCCAGCTTATTATAGATAAATCCTTTATAACTTCTGCGAAACGCTATGATAGAAGAAAATTTATCGCTAATCGGAACTTCGGCCCAAGCATTCACACTTAATAAACTGACATCGCCACCCAAGTTAATTTTCTTTTGATTTCCGTCTTTGCCTGTAATTTCAGTAACGCTCGACAGTCGTCCTCCAAAACGGGATTCAAATCCACCTTTGTATAACTGAATGTCTTTTACAGCATTTGCATTGAAGGCACTAAAAAACCCATACAGGTGATCGACATGGTAAACAGTGAAGCCATCATAGAGTACAAGATTTTGATCGGGAGTACCGCCACGCACATATAAGCCGGAAGAAGATTCTTGAGAAGCACTAACTCCGGGCATTAATTGAAAAGAACGCATCACATCTTTTTCACCAATATTGGGAAGCTTTTCAATTTGACGTGGGGTTAATTTAATTACACTAACATCTTCTTTTTTTACAAGCACAACATCTTCTTTGGCGGCAGTAATTTTTACTGCTTTTAAAATATTACTGGTTGGGGTTAGTTCAATGATAAAATTACTTTTGGGCAGCAAGGGGGAAAGGTAAATGGGTATGATGCCATAACCAAGATAAGAAACGATTAATACACTGGTATCTGTTGGAACTTTTGGAAGCGTAAAATAGCCGTCAACGTTTGCATTTGTTCCGATGGAAGAGCCTTTAAAAATAATAGTAGCAAAAGGCAATGCTTCGCCGGTTGTTTTA
>JAHEYX010000181.1:0-3587 GCA_023251415.1 Chitinophagales bacterium | reverse complement strand
CAGCTATCTCTTCTTTTACTTCATTGTCTTTATCATAAAAATAGATTCCAAGCTCTTCTTCTTTTTTAGTTGAAGTGGAATAATAAGCGGAAACATTCTCTTTGAATTCTTCGGCTATTGCTGTGTTTATTTGAGGAGTGGCAATACGAATTGTTTTAAACACATTGGGTAAATCCTCTACATTTATATCGTATGTTGCTATAGTGGTATCGTTAATGTATAGAAAAACATTTTCTTTACTATGTGATGGGGCTGTGTATAAACTTGCTAAAGCACGCAGGCACTTGAGTTTGCTGTATGCTGCACCACCGTTGTTGGGAACATATACAAATAAGAAATTGTTGAATTTAGTAAGCGTTCGTAAGGTATCGGAAAGAAATGCTGCTTTTGACGATTCATTGTTTTTACCAATGATGAACATATAAGGGCGTTGCGCAAGCGAATAATTTTCATTTGGGGTATAAGCAATATATTTGAAATAGCAAGAATTGCCCGGTTTGTTAAATTCGTATTCTTTATAAGCGGTGTTTTGTGCAGTACTTATTTTTGCTGTCATTAATAAAATAATGCAGGTTAAACAGATTGATAATTCAAACTTTAATTTCATTGCTTAGCAGTTTTTTATAGCGGTTGAAAACAGAATGGGTTTAAACAGCACTAGCGAAAAGGCACAAGTAATCAGTATTTGCCGGCTGGATTTATTTAATACAGCAAAAGTGATTAGAAAGTAGAAGCAATAAAAAAAAATGCGATGTTAGCTGTGAAAGTGGGGATGAAGAGGGTAATTACTTCTTGTAAATTTTAAAAAATTCCTGTTCATAGGTATTTCCCAGTGGTATTTCTATAGCACTAAGGTAAATTACTTTGTTACGAACGGATGTAATGTTATGAAAGGGGATTATAAAACTGCGATGCACTCGAATAAAATCATTAGCCGGAAGTTTATCGAGCATAACTTTCATGCTAATGCGCGCCATGGTCATTTTTTGATTTTTGGTATATACTTTTACATAATCGCTGATCCCTTCTATATACAGAATATCAGCAACCGGAATTTTCACTAAGCTGTAATTACTGCGCAGGTAAATATGATTTTGTTGTTCGTGATTTTTATTGTGAATGAATTTAAAGTATTCATTAGCTTTTTCGGCAGCTTGTTTAAAACGATTTGGGGCTATGGGTTTTAATAAATAATCAATCGCATTTAGTTCATAACTTTCTACTGCATATTGGCTAAAAGCAGTGGTAAAGATGACCATGGAATTTTGTTGTACAGTCTTGTAAAAGTTGAGACCCGAAATTGAAGGCATTTTAATATCCAAGAACAGTAAATCAGTGGGAAATTTACGAAGGTATTTCATGGCTTCGTTTGGTTCGGTAAACGTTTTTTCAAGTGAAATAAAGTTTACTGTTTCACAAAGTTTTTCGATTGCTATTAAAGCAAGTGGTTCATCGTCTATGGCTATAGCTGTAATCATGCGAGATTGATATGGAGTGATACTAAATAGTCTGCCGCTGTTTCGTAAATTGTTAATAAGTGTTTATCCGGATAGATTAACGCTAATCGTTGTTTTGTATTTTTAATACCCAGGCCAAAAGTTTCCTGATGAGTTTTTTCGGTTTCCACTTTTTTATTGAATACAATTAAATTTAATTCTGAGTTAATAGTTTTCAGTTCAATACGGACATAGCTATTTTGTTCAGAGTTTACACCATACTTAAATGCATTTTCAATAAATGGAATTAATAAAAATGGTGCGATTTGTAAATCATTTGCACTATTGATAATCCGATATTCCAATTTAGCTTTTGAAGCTAAACGCAGCTTTTGAAGTTCGATATAGTTAACAATATAATCGAATTCTCTTTGAATTGAAACTTTATCGAAATGACCTTCGGTTAAGGTATAGCGCATCATATCAGACAATTTCAAAATCATTTCAGCAGCTTTGTTTGCCTTACCTAATGTTTCAGCATAAACACTGTTTAGCGTATTAAACAAAAAGTGGGGATTGATTTGTGATTTAAGTGCTGAAAGTTCAGATTGCAATCTTTCTTGTTCTGTTAATTTCCAGCGACTGTTTAATCGTAAACCTATTGATGCAAGAACAACTACCACATAAATTAGTAAGTTGTTGGTAAAAGCCATAGGCATCATCGATTTCAGGTGCGGATCGGGCAGCATGATGATAGGTTCCGGTTTAGGAAAGAAAGTCATCATGATAATGGGTCCTATAAATTTTAAACTTATACAAGCAATACATAATAACGTGTAACTAATGTAACGGTTGGTAAAGAGGAATTTAGGTATGAGAACAAAATAGTTGAAGTAAAACAATAAAATTAAGAATATACTGCCTGTTAAAACAGGTATCAAATAGAGTTTGCCTATAGCATGTTTCATTTCGGGCGGTGGCTCGGGGGAGAATAAAAATGGAATAGAAAGGAAAATAAGCCAACAAATTAGGTGAGTAGCAATCTCAACAGTTTTATTTTTTTTCATTATTCAAAGGTAAGTTAACTATGCTAGGGTTAAAAAAAATGCGAAGTAATGTACTATTGTGTGGGAGTATTTTGTTTAAGCTATGGGTTTGTAATTGCTTGAATAAGGAGGATATACCTATTTGAAGTAGATGTAAATAATAAATTATATTGTATCCGAGCTTTAAAAGTGAATAAAGTAGAATAATATCAGGATCAGTTTAATTATAGTTTTGTGAAAATACGCTAATATTGGCTAAATAGGTAAATACTATTGTAGGGATGAAATAATAGTTCTTAAAAAATTAGTGTAAATAGTTTAAAGCCGGTTAAATAATATGAATCAGCCGGTAAGTTGCTGATAATAATAGTGTATGAGGTAGTATATCTTTTTTGTAACGCCAGCTAATAATATAAAGCTTATACTAAGGTTTGTTGTACTACTTACTTAACGATAGTTAGCTGCACTGCCAATCAAGACAAGTAAGCCTATGGTGGAATTTTAGATTGAAATGCAAATGAAAAAGGACAAAAAGTTTACATACAGCTGCCGGAAGATTTAAGAGTGAATATGCTATTTAAACAATATACCTACTTTAGAGCTGTTCTTAAAAGTTAAGCTTACAACTGCACTTGGTTTGCAAATTTTATATTAATACTAGTCTTATTAAGTATCAAGCATACTTTTCAAGTAGTAAATTTTCAATAATTTAATTTAATATAATTTGGAATATAATATTCTAATATTATATTTGTATATAAATAAATGCATAAAATCAATTTCTTAACACGACAAAACCCCTAATCTATCGACTAAACACCGCCTCTAAAAACCACCACCGCTCATGTCTGCTGCCCCCCACAACGACGCTCTTGTACGTCTTATGCGCGACCATAAACAATTGGTCAGTAATGCGCTTGATATTTTAAAACGAAACACCTACGCTCATATTGGTAAAAACATAGCCTACATCATTGCCCAAGTGCTGTTTGTAGGGTTGGGTTTGTTTTTAATTTATTTAGCTTTTTCTATACCCAGCTACTTACAGGAAGAATACAGCATCCGCGAAACTCATTTCAAAACTGAAATAACCAACGACACGTTT
>JAHEYX010000180.1 GCA_023251415.1 Chitinophagales bacterium | reverse complement strand
ATAACGCTACTGTTTATACCGGATATCAATTTGGACATTATTCGCGAATCAATAAATCATCCGGTCGTGCCGAATTAAGTATACATCCAATTGCTCAATTGGGTGAAGAGCCTTTCCGCTACTGTTGGCAAACTCCTATTTGCTTATCCAAACATAATCAGGATATACTTTATATGGGCAGTAATCGCTTCCACAGAAGTTTACAACAAGGCAACAAAATCGAAACCTTAAGCGATGATTTAACCAACGGTAAAAAAGTAGGAGATGTGCCATACGGAACCATTACTTGCATTGCTGAATCGCCGCTAAAGTTTGGTTATATTTATGTGGGCACTGATGATGGCAATGTATATATTAGTAAAGACTTGGGCTATCATTTCACAAAAATAAATACCGGCTTACCAAGCGGTTTACGGGTTATGCGAATTACTCCATCAAAGTTTGAAATCGGACGCGTATACGATGCTTTAAGCGGATTTCAGTTCGATCACTTTGCCCCTTATGTATTCGTAAGCAATGACTTTGGTTCTACATGGGCTAAGTTAAGTGCAAACCTTCCTATGGAACCGGTTAATGTCATCAAAGAAGATCCTACCAACAAATCTATACTTTATGTAGGTACCGATAATGGATTATACATCAGTCTAAATCAAGGAAACTCCTATTCCCCGCTCGGTGGTAAATTCCCACGTGTAGCTATTCATGATTTAGCAATTCAGGAAAATGCAAATGAAATGCTGATCGGCACACACGGTCGTTCTTTATATATCTTTAGTTTAAATGAAATTCAACAGTTGTCGGATTCGATTTTAAATCAAGATCTTGTGCTGTTAAAAAGCCCTGAAACAATTACGTACAGTAGTTATTGGGGTAAACGTTGGGATAAATGGGAGCCTACGAATGATGTTAATTTCGGTATAAATTTTTATGCTAAAAATTCCGGTGTTGCTACAATTGAAATTCGCACTGACAAAGGCGAATTAGTTCATACCTATAAAGATTCCGTAGAGGCCGGTTTGAATTACTCCAATTATAATTTAAGTGTTGATTCGGTTAATCTTGTTCATTTACAAAATACAAAAGGTAAAAAAGCAAGTCCGCCATTAACACTAAAAAAAGCGGATAATGGCTTGTATTATTTGCCGGTTGGAACCTATCAAATAAAGGTTATGCTGGCTAATGCAACCCTAACCAAAAAGCTACAAATTAAAAAGGGTAAAGAAGAGCAAGAAGAAGAGGAGGTTCCTCAGTTGGAAAAAGAATAGGTTAAGAATAATTTATCCGAATTGAACAGAGGTCATGGTTAATGAACCACCCATTGCTTTATCGTTAAAAAATACGGCCTCTTCTGAAGCTTGTTGTAAACCCAAAATATACAATAAAGGGTAATAGTGATCCGGAGTTGGAATTGCTAGCTTAGCCGATTTACTGAGTTGTTCGTAATTAATAAGTGCTTTGTGATTACGAGCAGCTATTTCCTTTTTAAAGATGGCATTCATTTCATGTGCCCAATCATAACCATAGCCCGATTCATTAATTTTACTAAAATCGACCATGCCTAAATTATGCACCATATTTCCACTTCCAACAATCAATACACCACGGTCGCGCAAGGCGGCCAGTTCCTTTGCCAAATCGTAATGATAAGATCCGGGTTGGTAGTAATCTATACTCAGTTGTAAAACAGGCACTTTCGCATCCGGATACATTTGCTTAATAATCGACCAAGTACCGTGATCCAATCCCCAATCATGATCTAATTGAACCGCAGTTTTTTTAATTAAATTTTTTGTTTCTAATGCCAATGCCGGATTACCCGGAGCCGGATATTCTACATCAAACAAAGCCTTCGGAAAGCCGCCAAAATCATGAATTGTTTTTGGATGTTCCATAGCAGTTACTGCTGTACCGCGGGTTAACCAATGTGCCGAAATACATAATACTGCACTAGGCAATG
Source organism: Chitinophagales bacterium (assembly GCA_023251415.1). GTDB lineage: Bacteria > Bacteroidota > Bacteroidia > Chitinophagales > CAIODY01 > JAHEYX01. The sequence continues at coordinate 4,706 of JAHEYX010000180.1, read as the reverse complement.
GAATTTGTTTTCCCAATTCCTTCCATTTATTACTGAATTCATTGGTTTCAATCGCATTCATTGGCGAACCATGACCAATAAACAAAACAGGCATTCGTTTCGTTTTAGGTAATTGTTGACTGATTTGATAAAGCTCATTTAATGACATAGCAGGGGCAATTACAGGTAATAAGGCCAGTGTTTTTATGAATTGCGATCTTTTCATAACTAATAAAAGTTGCTTTGGCAAGATAACAACTTACCAAAGCAACTCCAATTTAATTTGTGATTAGGCTTGTTTTACGATTTGAACTTCACATACGATTTTCACTTCATCACTAACCAATAATCCACCTGCTTCTAAAGCTGCATTCCAATTTAAATTCCAATCCTTACGATTGATTTTTCCATTAATAGTAAAGCCTGCTTTTTCATTTCCCCAAGGATCTTTTGCTAATCCCGCAAATTCAACCTGCAATTTTACTTCTTTGCTTACTCCATGCATTGCTAAATTACCGGTTACTTCAAACTCATCATTACTCACTTTAACTACCGCTGTAGATTGGAATTCGATTCGAGGAGAATTAGCTGTATCGAAAAAATCAGGTGAAAGCAAATGACCATCGCGTTGTTCATTACCCGTTGTAACCGAATCAGCGGCTGCACTGAATTGAATGGATGCTGCACTAAAATCATTACCGTTACTTTGAACACTTCCTTCAAAATTGCGGAAGCTGCCTGTAACCGTAGTAATCATTAAGTGTTTTACTTTAAATTGAATTTCACTGTGCGTTGGATCTAATACCCATTTAGTAGAATTTGTTGACATATTTTTGATTATTTTAGAATGCAAAGATGCAGCTAATCAAGTCCAAAAGGCATTGACCTAGGACAAGAAATTCACTTGATTTGTATCAAGAATTATTGCTTTTCAGAAAACTGCTTACGCACACGGCTTAAGGTTTCGGGGCTGATTCCAAGATAAGAAGCAATCATGTGCTGCGGTACATGTTGCGATATATCCGCATAGCGCTTAATAAAATCGAGGTACTTTTGTTCGGCAGTGTGCATTATTGTCGAAGATAAACGCTTTTGCGCCGCCACTATATGATGTTGCCCTAAAATCCTAAAATAAGTTTCCATCTTCGGAACTTTTTTCATCATGATATCCGAATCTATCCGATTGCACAATAATAAAGTGGAATCGGCTATAGCATCAATAAACTGTGTTGCGGGTTCTCCGGTTAAAAAGCTGTTCATGTCTGAAATAAACCAATTCGCAATAGCAAATTGTAATATGTGTTCATTCCCATCTGCATCAACAGTATAAGATCGCAAACAACCATCACAAACAAAAGCGGTATACTTACATACGTCACCTTCTTGCAACAAAAATTGTTTGCGCTTTAGCTTTTTAGGTGTATAAAAAGGCTTTACCTCCTCGAACTCTTCGCGAGTTAAATCTACCTTTTTAATTATATTGTTATAAAGCAATTCATACATAGCATTCAACAAAATGTCGGTCCTCTAAAAACCCAAATGTACAGCAAGAAAAAAGTATTTTCTGCTTCCTTCGTCTGCATTTTTTTGCCTTTTCTTTCAAATTCCAAAAAAAAGATTAACTTTAGTGTGTTTACTAGGAAAGAAATGTATTGAAACCATGGTAGCGGAACTTGAGAAGAAATATCAGGAACTTATAGAATTATTGCCCAAACAACCGGAAGAGGTACTTGTGCAACTGCAAGCTTTACATCAATTGGTGCAGTTGGACGGTAACGCCCAATTGATTGCAATGACCAATTTACGCATTGCCGATTGTTACCGCAAACTTCATCGCCAACCGGAAGAACAGCAAGCCTTATTAGCTTGTATCGATTACTTCAAACAAAAACCACTTTCAGAAGAATATTACTTGTGTAATGTAGGCTTGGGGCGCATTTATGCCAATTTAGGCAAATATGTAGAGTCCTTGGATTATATCCTAAAATCCCTGCAAATAGCGGAAGAAGCTAAAAATATTGAATGGAATATTCGCTCCGAAAACAATTTAGGCTTGTTATACGGTCGGCTTTTTGATTATGATCAAAGCATCAAACATTATCTGGTTGCCCACCAGCTCATTCGCAAATCATCCATCGACAACCCGCTTCAGTCGATGAAAACAAACTGCTTTTTAGGTAATACCTATACACGAATGCGCATGTTTGATCGGGCCTATGATCACTTTTCATTAGCCTATACCGAAGTTCGTTCAGATTACAACTCTTATGATTCGCTTATGCCCTTGCGTGGTTTGGCTTATTTGTATCTGGAACAAAAAATGCCGGATAAAGCAAAACAGTTTATCGATAAGGCTTACGATCAACTAAAGACAAAAAGTGATTTGTTTTCATGGGTCAATTTATATTTACTTGACGGTGATTATTATCGACAGATTGGAGATTTTAACAAAGCCATTTTGTTGTTGAATAAGGGCTTGAAAATGATGGAGACACAGGAGGTGGTGATTCTTCGTAAACAGTTGTTGCATGCCTTATCTGAAGTTCACGAACAAAATAAATCCTTTGAAGAAAGCCTCATTTGCTTAAAAGAATATTATGCCCTGAAAGAAAAGAGCATAAGTGAAGAAACATCCTTGAATATTCTGCATTTGGAAACCAAATACAAGGTTCAAGAAAACGAAAAAGCCCGTCAAATAGCTGAAGAAACTGCAAAAATTAAGGAAAGTTTGTTGTTAAACCTCAGTCATGAAATCAATACTCCTTTAAACTCTATCTCCGGATTCACACAGCTTTTGTTTCAAACCGAATTACAAGCAGAACAATTCGACTACCTAAAAGCCATTCAAAAATCGATTGACACTTTACTCGAAATCATTTTTGATATTTTGGAATTGTCAAAAATAAACAGCGGCAACACAGTAAGCGAATACAACGATTTTTCTGTTGTAGAATTGATTCAAGAGGTATTTATGATGCTGCAAATCAGAAGCAAAAGCAATAATGTTGATTTGAAATTTGAAGTGGATGAAGCACTACCGGAATTAGTAAATGGCGATAAGAAACATCTGAAACAGGTACTGATTAATCTGGTAGGTAATGCTATTAAATTTTCGAAAAACACTCCGGTATTAGTACGATTCAGTTTAAATAGTCCGGTTTCGGATAAAATGAAATTAAATATTTCGATTATTGATAAAGGAATTGGCATTGCTCCTGAACACCTCCCTTATATTTTTGATTCATTTAATAAAGCCAGTACAATTACAAATAAGGAATATGGAGGTACCGGTTTAGGATTGAGTATTTGTAAACGCTTAACCGAGTTAATGCTCGGCAGTATAGCCATAACCAGCGAATTAGGTAAAGGAACAACGTTTAATGTTCAGATACCGGTATATAAGGCCAAACAAACTACTCCTAAACAACCACCTACTATTTTAATGAATACCCTAGATACCAATCGCCCCCTACGTTTATTGGTTGTAGAAGATAATCCGTTTAATCAAAAATTAGTTGAAAAATCCATTCAACTCACCTTTAAACAATCCGTTATCCATTTGGCTGAAGATGGTGAAAAAGCTATTCAATTAATGCTGGAGAATGATTATGATATTATATTAATGGACATTCAAATGCCGGTCATGAATGGATTTGAAGCCACTCAACATATACGACGTGAATTGCCTTATCCGAAAAACCAAACACCCATTTTAGCGTTAACCGCCAATGTAGTTAAAAGTGAGGTTGAAAAATGTTTTGAAATTGGCATGAACGATTACATCGCCAAGCCATTTAAAATTCCGGAATTAGTAAAAAAAATAATCGCGATCAGCAAAATATAATTGGTAGGAATGTTAAAAAGCTATTTCACCAAAGGATTACGCGAAGCAGGTTGCGACGAAGCCGGACGTGGTCCGTTAGCAGGTCCGGTTTTTGCCGCTGCTGTAATTTTACCATCCGATTATAAAAATAAAACACTTAATGACAGTAAAAAGTTAAGTGAGAAAGAACGAATGGCTTTGCGTCCTATAATCGAAAAAGAAGCCATTGCCTGGGCGGTTGCTTCATGCTCGGCACAAGAAATTGATGAATGGAACATATTGGCTGCTTCGTTTAAAGCCATGCATCGTGCCATCGAAAAGTTAAACACTACTCCACAACTTTTGTTAATAGATGGAAACCGCTTCAAACCCTATCCAACTATTCCGCATCAGTGCATTATTAAAGGAGATGCTTTATATATGAGTATTGCAGCGGCATCGGTGCTGGCAAAAACATACCGCGACGAGTATATGGAAACCATCGCAAAGGAATATCCGGTGTATGAATGGCAAAAAAATAAAGGTTATCCAACCAAGTTTCATAAAACACAATGTGCTAAACACGGCTTGAGTCCTTATCATCGTAAAACATTTAATTGGCAACTTCCGCAAACACTTTTTTAAATTTTATCCCTTGAATCAGATACTCATAGATACGCACGCTCATTTATACGAAAACACATTCGATGCTGACCGTTCAGAAATGATTAATCGCGCCTTAGCAGCAGGTGTACAAAAAATGATTATTCAGAATGTAGACGAAAGCACTATCGATGGGATGTTGGCGCTGGAAAAGCAGTTTCCTGGCCATTGTTTTCCGACTATCGGCTTACATCCTTGCTCTGTTAATGCAGACTACCAAAAGGAACTAAAGTGGATTGTAGATTGGCTGGCTAAACACAAA
>JAHEYX010000179.1 GCA_023251415.1 Chitinophagales bacterium | reverse complement strand
GTTAGACTCCACATACTGTATAGTGATCTGCCGTAATGCAAGTGCAATAACCGTAACCTTACCAACAATCAGTTCAACCAAAGGACGCGTTTACGTTATTAAAAGAGCGGCAGCCGGAAGTGTACAAATCAATCCAAACGGCTCCAATTCAATTGATGGTAGTTCATCTTTTACATTATCAGCAACTGGCGATATTGTTCAATTGATTAGTGACGGAACTTCTAAATGGGTTATTGAAAGTGCCGGTGCAGCAAATGGCAATACCGGATTTTGGAAATCAACCGGTAATGCTTCGACTTCTGCTTCTACAAATTATATCGGGACTAGTGATGGAGTAGATTTTGTTACTAAGACTAGCGGAACTGAACGTATGCGTGTACTTAGTACGGGCAATATTGGGATAGGAACTACCTTACCATCAGCACTTTTAGATATCAACGGAACATTACGTGTTCGGTCAATTAGCAGTGGAGCAACTACGGACTCTATAAGTACTTTAGATGCCAATGGAAATATTCGTAGAAGAACAATCGCTAATGTATTAGCAGCATCGACCAATACCTTAAGCAATCCGACAAATACAATAACTTCTGTCGTTAATGGTGTTACAGCTACTGCCACTGCGGTGAATACGGTTAGTAATACCTCGGCTACCAATAGCTTGTCAACTACCGTAAATGGTGTTGCAGGAACATCGGTGAATATCATTAATACCAATACAAGCAGTTTAAGCGGAGCATCATTAACCAATACAGTTAATGGTGTAGCTACTACTGCACTTGATTTAACACCGGCTATTGTTTCAAAAGCTTGGAGCTTAACCGGAAATTCGGGAACTTCTTACGCTACCAGCTTTATCGGAACAACCGATAATAAGAGTTTACGTATGAGAACGAATGGTACAGAGCGAATGATTGTGGATTCTACAGGAAATGTTGGAATAGGTACAAATGCTCCTAAAACAAGATTGCATATTGTAAATACGGTATCTCAATTACGTTTGGGTTATGATGCCACTAACTATACTTTATTTACAACTTTAAGCAATGGTGATTTCCAAATTTCACCTACTAACAATAAATCATCTTTTATTGGCAAACTAACAACTACTAATGAATTAGGAATTGGAACTTCAACCATTACGAGTGGATTATTAGCCGATTTTTCAGGTGGAAATATTGGTTTAACAAATACTACTAATACAGCTGGTGAAATGCGCTTTTACGAAGCAAGTGGCAGTGGCTCAAACTATTCTTCCTTTAAGGCCGGCGCTCAAGCTTCTACCATTAACTATATATTGCCTTTGACAGTAGGTAGTGCCGGACAACAATTAAGCACAGATGGAGCCGGAAATTTAAGCTGGACAAACCAAACAGGTACTACTACAAATACATTATCATTAGCAACTAACACCTTAACCAGTACTGTTAATGGTATAGCGGCAACTGCATCCACCGTTTCAAGTGTGAGCAATACCTCTGCAGCAAATAATTTAAGCACCACTGTGAATGGTGTAAACGGAAGTACTGTAACCATTATCAATTCTAATGCGTTAAGCTTAGCCAGTGGAAGTTTAACTTCTACAATCAATGGGTTTGCTTCTTCTGCATTGAACTTAACAAGCTTAGACTCCTCTATTTATAAAACCGACGGAACGCTTCGTGGAGCTAGAACAGTAACCATGAATGCTAATAATTTAAGTTTTAATTCAACGAACGGTAATTTCATATTTAATCCATCTGGAACAGGTAAATTGGGTATTGGAACTTCAAGTCCTTCTTACTTTTTAAGCTTAAGTGGTCAGGCAGCGCGTACTATTGGAATGGAACGTCACACAACGGCAGCTACGGCTGGAAACAACTTAACGTTATTGGCCGGTGGAGCTGTTAGTGGTGGTACTAATCTAACCGGTGGAAATTTAATGCTTTCAGCAGGTACTTCAACAGGTACTGGAACATCACAAATACAATTGCAAACGGCTTCTGCAGGTTCAACAGGTATTGCCGACAATGCACCAACCACTAAAATGACTATTTTAGGTAATGGTATGGTTGGTATCGGAACTACTACTCCAACCGCGCCATTACATATTGTTTATAGCAATTCCGGATCAGCTAATGCGGTACTTCAAAATACCAGCTCTAGTGGATATAGCAGTTTTGATTTTTACAGTAGTGCAGGCAATTTGTCTTCCACATTTGGTTACGCCAATTCAGGCACCGGCGGTATTTTTTCAGGACGTGCTTACTTTAATTCCTATAACAATGATTTTCTTTGGACCAACGATGGGTCCACTTATAACATTTTTGTACAAGGCTCAAGTGGTAATGTAGGGGTAAATACGAATACACCAACAGCTGATTTTCAAGCTAATGGTACTTTTGCTTTGAGTACAGGTAATTCTACCGCTAATTCAGTCGTATTAATTAGCTCAGGTACCTTTACACCACCGGCAGCTTCCTCTTCTTCCGGGATGGTTTATATTATTCGTCACACCGGAACAAGCGGCAACATTACAGTATCAAGCATAATTGACTTCAACACAACATCCGCAGCTAATTATAGCTTATCCGCTTCAACCGGATCGATTATGATCATTAGTAATGGTACGAATTGGTATCGGATTAAATAATTAAAAAACAGTACCTTTCGTTTGGTTTACAATACAACGACGTGTATCTTTTTTTGAAGTATTGATTTGGTTTACTATATTCGTTGCAAGAAAACAACCATTCTTATGACCTCTAGAGTAACCTATAAAGGCAATTTGCGCACGGAGTGTGTGCATTTGCAATCCAAAAATTATATCCTTACTGATGCTCCAACCGATAACAGTGGTAAAGGAGAATATTTTTCTCCTACTGATTTAGTGGCTACATCGTTAGCTGCTTGTATTTTAACAACTTTGGGGATTTTCGGAAAAAAGGAAAACCGTAAATGGGATTTCACCAATACTCAAATCAAGGTAGCTAAAGTTATGTATAATAATCCGAGAAGAATTGGGGAAATTCATTTGGATATTGACTTTCCGCCTAATACCTGGAATGATAGCGAACGTAAATTGATTGAGCGAGTAGCACGTACTTGTCCGGTGAAGGTTTCATTAAACCCGGAAATTAAAATTGTCGAATACTATAATTTTGACAACGAAGTGCCGCAAACAGAAGATTTGAGCGCCAACTAATTACCAATTTACTACTGCTTTATTAAATATCTCGTCAACCAACAGTTTGTTGATTTGAGTAACTAATTCACCTTCAACAGCTGCCAAAGATTGGCTCGATTCATAGGTAGCTGATTTAGTGAAAATTGTTGACCATTGATCATTTTCCTTTTTATTATTAATGAAATCTACTTTTACTGAAATAGATAATTGGTTAGCTGCTGCCTGATTACCTTGACGTCCAATAGCAAGTATAGAATAGTCTGTTATAGCACCGCTTAGCTCTAAATCGCCATTTTTTTCGATGAGCTGTAAACTAGTTTCACGAGTAAATTTATCTTTAAGGGCTTCTGTAAATTGCTGGCTTAATACAGGGTTTATTTTTGCTGCCTGATTGCTAAAGTATTTAATACTAATTGTTTTAACATTAGGGTCTATTGAAGCACCTGTAAATGAATAGACATGACAAGAAGATTGGCTAATTAATACAAAAAGTAAACAAAGCGCAATGGATAATTTAGATTGGAAAGTGGTAAACATCATTGAATTAGGCTTATAAATTTTCTAAATTATACTCTTTTACTTTGCGATATAAAGTGCGTTCAGAAATACCTAATTCTATGGCAGCGTTTCTTCTGCGGCTTTTGTGTTTTTTTAGTGCTTTAGTAATTAATTCTTTTTCACGTTCTGCGATATTCAATGATTCTTCTACAGCAGTCGATTGCTGTAAAATTACCGGTTGATTGGGGTTGATTGGTTGCACCGGCGGTGTATTAACGGCAATTGTAGGAGTGGTATTTATAGTAAAGTTAGTGGAACCATCAGGCTCCGGATAAAATTCTTTATCAGTAACCGGATTGTTTACTGCTTGACCTTGAAGAATATTAGCAAATGCTTTTTTTAAATCATTCACATCCTTTTTCATATCAAACAAAACCTGATACATCATTTCTCGCTCATTAGCGAAAGTTTGACCGGTATTACCGGAGGGTACTAAAGCCGGTAAATTACTGAGTTGCCCATCAGGCATGAATCTTAACAGCTCATTGGCAGTTACTTCTTTTGTTGTGCTTAAAACAGAAATTTGTTCGGCCATATTTTTTAATTCACGAATATTGCCCGGCCAATGATAAGTTAAAAGCACTTGTCGAGCTGATTCATCTAAAGAAATCGGATGGCTTCTGTATTTATCAGCAAAGTCGATACAGAACTTTCTAAACAATAAAGGGATATCTTCTTTTCTTTCGCGAAGGGAAGGTACTTTAATAGGCACTGTATTTAATCGATAAAACAAATCTTCTCTAAACTTACCGATGCTAATCATTTCTTTTAGATTAACATTAGTTGCTGCAATTACACGAACATCTGTTTTTAATACTTTTGAAGCCCCTACTTTAATGAATTCGCCGGTTTCGAGCACCCGTAATAATCGGGCTTGTGTACCTAAAGGCATTTCGGCAATCTCATCTAAAAAAATAGTTCCACCACTCACGGTTTCAAAATACCCTTTTCTTGAATCTACGGCACCGGTAAACGATCCTTTTTCGTGTCCGAATAATTCGCTATCAATTGTTCCTTCAGGAATGGCACCACAGTTAACAGCTATGAATGAATTGTGCTTTCGAGTTGAAAGTTGGTGAATCATTTGCGAAAACACTTCCTTACCAACACCGCTTTCACCGGTAATTAAAACAGATAAATCGGTTGGTGCTACTTGTGTTGCTATTTGCAATGCATAATTTAAAGCGGGTGTATTTCCCAAAATGCCATAGCGTTGTTTCAGTGCTTGTAAATCCACGGTTCGTTCTTTTTGTTTACAAATCTACTATTTGTTTTTTATCTGCAATCGAAAAAGCAAAAGTTTAAGAAATTGGTAAGGTGATTAATGGCAAGTGTTAGGAATAGGCTAATTTAATTGAAATGAAAGAACTAAGCTTTGGGCATTTTGTAAACTTAACTTATATTAGCACCAACTAAAACCATTATTATGAAAAAAATAATTACCATTTTAACCTTTTTAGGCTGGGCACTTGCTGCTTCGGCACAATGGACATCTGAAGACAGCGGGATGCCCGGAACAAAAACATTAGTGGATATGCATGCTGTAAATTCGCAAGTAATTTGGGCGGCAGGCTCTCAACAGCCTTATGCAGCAGGTGTTTGGTCAAACGATTTCAGTAAATCAACCGACGGCGGTTTAACTTGGACAGCCGGTACTATTCCTGCGGCAGTAGGATTTAGTATGTCGAACATTTGTGGTATTGATGCCAACACCGCTTGGGTAAGTATGTATAATCCCTCTGCGGCAGGAGGTAGAATCTATAAAACGGTTGATGGAGGTACTACTTGGACGCAAGAATTAGTTGGGCATTTTAACAGTTCAACCAGTTTTCCGGATTTCATTTATTTTAAAGATGCTGCTCATGGTTTTGCCTTAGGTGATCCTGTTGGAACAGATTTCGAAGTTTATACGACTTCAGATGGCGGATTAACATGGACGGCAGTTCCGGGAGCTAACTTAACGAATGCAGGAGGAACGGAATATGGTTTAACGGCTAATTACTGTGTTTTGGGTAACTCGATTTGGTTTGGAACTACAACCGGCCGCGTATTTCGCAGTTTAGATTTCGGTCAACATTGGACTGCTGCAAATACAGGAGCAAATTATATCCAATCGGTTTCTTTTAAAAATAACTTAAGCGGATTGGCATTGGATTCATTTAAAAATTTATACAGCACTTCTGATGGAGGAACAACCTGGTCACCGGTTGGAGCAAGTGGTGATTATTATAGCTTAGGTATTCGTTATATACCGGGTACAACTGGAACTTATATAGGGGTAGGTAGAGATGCTGCCAATACCGGAAATGGAAGTGCTTTTTCAACTGACGATGGTGCTACTTGGACCACTTTAGATGCAGGTGTTTATCATTATACGATTGCCGTTTATGATGCCGGTAATATTTGGACCGGAGGCTATCGCGATTCTTCGCTTGCTGCCATATACCCGGGTATTTATAAATATTCCGGAACACCTTTTATTACTGCACCAACCATAACATTAACTTATCCGAATGGCGGCGACACTTTATTAACCGGCCATACTTATTCCATTACTTGGAATAGCACCGGCATTACCAATGTTATGTTAGAATACAGTACCGATAATGGCGCTACTTGGAATACGATTATTGCGAGCACATCAAATGCTAACACTTATTCCTGGACAGTTCCGGTGATTGCTACTAGTTCAACCTGTAAAGTTCGCGTTTCAGATGCGTCGGCAGCTTCAACAAATTCATCCAGTGCAGCTGTATTTACTATAATGACAAGTAACGGAGTGGCATCCATTGCCAATCAATTGCACTTGGAAGCTTATCCAAGTCCGTTTGCAAATGAAGTAAGCATTACAGCCTCTTCAATTATTAAGCAATGGCGCTTGTTGGATTGTAATGGTAAAACAGTTTTATCTAATACCAATTCTGGAAATACGGTTCAGTTAAACACTT
>JAHEYX010000003.1 GCA_023251415.1 Chitinophagales bacterium | reverse complement strand
TCATTTCAATTTTTTCTTTATTATGACGAGCAGCAATTAAAGCAGCTTCATTACAAATATTGGCAATATCAGCACCGGCAAATCCAGGTGTTTGTGTAGCTAACTTCTCCGGATCAACATCAGTTCCTAACGTTTTGTTTTTTAAATGCACTTTAAAAATTGCTTCACGGCCTTTAATATCCGGTTTGTCGACACTGATTTGACGATCAAAACGACCCGGACGCAACAAGGCACTGTCTAAAACATCCGGACGGTTAGTTGCTGCTAATAATATTACCGCAGTATCTGTTCCAAACCCATCCATTTCTACCAGCAATTGATTTAAGGTGTTTTCACGCTCATCGTTATTCTGCATCATACCTTTTCCTCTTGCACGACCAATGGCATCGATTTCATCAATAAAAATAATACAAGGTGACTTTTCTTTGGCTTGACGGAATAAATCACGGACACGTGAAGCACCAACCCCTACAAACATTTCTACGAAATCACTACCACTAATACTGAAAAATGGAACTTGAGCTTCACCTGCCATTGCTTTGGCCAATAAGGTTTTACCTGTACCCGGAGGTCCTATTAATAAAGCTCCTTTAGGAATTTTACCTCCAAGTTTAGTGTATTTCTTAGGGTTTTTAAGGAAATCAACAATTTCCATCACTTCCTCCTTAGCTTCATTTAATCCGGCAACATCATTAAAAGTAGTGGTTACTTTATCGTCTTTATCAAATAACTGCGCTTTACTTCTTCCAATGTTAAAAATGTTACCGCCACCACCTGATCCTCCACCCATTGGTCCCATTCGACGAATCACGAAGAAATAGAACATGCCTAAAATTGCTAACAAAAATATCCAATTACCAATTCCATCAGTCCAACTGCCTCTATCTTCATAGAGCGGCCCAATAACATCTGCAGGAGCAAAATCTTTCTGAGCTTCCTTTAATTTAGCTTCAAATACTTCAACCGTACCAATATTAAATTTGAAGTGCGGACCTTTATTAACTCCACCAAATTGATTTTTCGTGATGTCTTTATAATAGTCCTTTTTAAGGGCTTCGGCTTTAATATATACTTCAGCAAATTCTTTGTTAATCACTAACAATTTTTCTACATCATGTGTTGGCAATATTTCACGTTCGAAAACTTGTTGGGAAATCTCCTTGGTATTGCTGCGCATGGCAAAAAATTGAGCTCCTAATAAAAGAAGAGCCAAAATGCCATATATCCAATAAAAATTGAATTTAAAACCATTGTTATCTTTTCTTGGCTTAAGTCCGCCGTCATTTATTCCTCTATTTTTTCCTGAAGAAGATCCCATCATCCCTGGATTCTTTTGCCCTTCAGCGTTTAAAATACCCACGTTTTCCATATAAAATTGCTTTTATTAATATTGTTTCTAATTCTGTTTGTGTTTAAGAAGCGTACTCTTTACGTTCAGCGTCACTCCATAAATCTTCTAATTTATAAAAATCTCTGGCGTCACGATTGAAGATATGAATTACCACGTTTACATAGTCGACAATTACCCATTCTAAATTCTCCAAGCCTTCTATATGCCATGGCTTTTCATTCAGTTGAGTTTTTATTTCTTCTTCTAAGCGTGTGGCTATCGAACGAATATGTGTTGTTGCATCACCTTGACAAATGATGAAAAAGTCAGCTACCGCATCATCAATTTGACGCAGGTCTAAACTGACAATATTTGTGGCTTTTGCATCTTGTAAAAGCTTAATGGCAGCAGCTTGTAGTTCAGAGCGAACCTCTTCTGATAATGCTTTTTTCTTCCGTGGTTTAACCGCAGTTTTTGCAGGTGCTTTCTTAGCTTTTTTAGGGGCTGTTTTTTTGCTTGTTGCTGTAACTTTTGAAGCAGACTTCGATTTAGTTGCAGTTTTTTTTAATGTTTTTGCCAAATTCGTGTAAAGATTTATAATTTTAAAGAGCCAAAACTACATTTTTTTAATCGTGAATCATAAAGAAACCATATCAACTAACAGCACAATCCCTCAAAAGTTTAGTTATAATAAGCCAATTATTCATTTGACTGAGACCGACAGCACCAACAAATATGCCATGCAGCTTTTAAAGGATAATCCTACCGATGGGACTGCCATAGTGGCGGATTATCAAACCGGAGGCAAAGGCCAATCTCAAAATTCTTGGCACAGTGATCCGGCGAAAAACCTTTTGATCAGTGTTATTTGGAAAAATGTGGTTTTAAAGGCAGACGAGAATTTTTACCTGACAAAAGCTGTTACCTATGCGGTTCATCAATTTTTGAAGCAATGCTTTAATCTTGATGCCATGATTAAGTGGCCGAACGATATGGTGGTAAATGATAAAAAAATTGCCGGTATTCTTATCGAAAATACCATTAGCGGTACTTCTATAAAAGCTTCTGTCATTGGTGTTGGTATTAATGTCAATCAAGCTAATTTTCCTGCAGATTTACCCAACGCTACTTCCGCTCATCTGCTCAACAATCAAGTTTATCCAATTGCAGTTATCCAAGAACTGTTTTTAGGCTATTTACAACAAGGCTATCAGTTGTTAAAGCTTAAACAACACAACCGCTTAACTGATTTTTACCTTAAACATTTGTATCGATTAAATGAAAAGCACCAGTTTATTGTCGATAAAAACAAAATTGAAGCAACCATCGTTGGGGTTGATCGTTGGGGTAAATTAATCATACTTCACAATAGTGAATTTAAGTCGTTTAATAATAAGGAAATTCAATTTGTATACTAAACCGTAATGGCAACAAACCCTGTAAAGTTAAGCTTCAATGAAAAAAATTACACTCCTATTGCTCTTGTTTAGCTTTCATGTAAAAGCACAAAACCTACTGAATTCCTTACAGGTAAAGGCCTTAAACAATAATTTTTATGTTTTTACAACCTATAAACTTATCGATGGTCAACCTTTTCCGGCAAATGGGCTATTTATTTCAACGGACTCCGGTGTTATTATTATTGACGGACCTTGGAATTTAAACCTCAAACAAGCACTTTTTGATTCTATTTCTACACGTACACATAAAAAGGTTAAACTAGCAATTGTTACGCATCATCACGATGACCGTACTGCCGCTTTAGCATGGTATAAACAACAAGGAATTTTAACTTATGGTTATAGTAAAACCGACTCCATTTGTAAATATAAACGAGAAACACGTCCAGCTGCTGTATTTACTAAAGATACCACTTTTACATTCGCTGAATTAGTGATGGAAGTTATGTATCCAGGCCCTGGGCACAGCGCTGATAATGTGATTATTTGGTTTCCTGAAATTAAACTTCTATATGGAGGATGCTTTATCAAAAGCGCTACGGCCACATCAATTGGCAACTTAAGCGATGCCAATTTGGTAGAATGGAAACGCAATTGTTATCGCGTGCAGTCCTTCTATCCGGATGCAGCATTAATTATTCCCGGTCATGGTGATTTTACGAAAACAGGTTCTGCACCTTTAGATCAAACCATTCAATTATTGGAAAAATTAGTGCCGCGTAAATAACGTTTTAATGCTGAATGATAAAAGTCTTTACAGCACAATTGGGCGCATTCATTTTTAAATAATAAGTACCATTTGATAACTGTAAATTTAACAAGCTATTTTCCGCTTTTGCCGAGCTGAACACTACTTTTCCTATGCTGTCAAAAATAGAATAGCCAATGTTTGCCGGACATTCATTGCTTAATTTAAGCCGTATTTCATTGTTTGATGGGGAAGGCGAAATAGTAATACATGTACCCGATGCTTTTTCGACATTTGGAACAGCTATAGTAGAACAATTATTGAGCGGAAAAGCTTGGGCTACCGTATCACTATAATGCGTGTCAAAGATCCCCATGGTATAATCACCGCAAACCACATGCGAAATTAAAACAGCTCCCGTTTTATTACTTGCGCTTCCTTGAATGTTAACAGTGGCATCCGTTGCACCTAAAATTCGCCAGTCTTCTGAAGCATCTTTGCGGTATAATAACACAATACTATCTTCCGAATTAGTAATAAAATCTTTATCAATATAAGAGCCACCGGCTGTGCCATTGTAAGTAACTGTGGCACTGGCTTGCATACGTTCTAAATGCACACCATTAACGTTCCAATAACGATCGGCTAAATGAAAATTAGGGATTGGTTGTTTTAAAGCTTCAGGGCGGCTCCAGTGGTGTTCAACACGAACTAAAACAGAATCCGTGATGGAACTAACATTCAAATTCATCTTTGCATTAGTAAACCCAATTGTGCCGTTTGAGGTAATCAATTTCCAATCAGCGGTTATGGCTTCGCTTAGCAACTCATCAAAATCAAGTGCTACATAGGCAGCATTGACAGCTTCCGGGAAGTGAAACACATTACAACCTTCATTCACTAAAACTGATCTTTTTTGTGTTTGAAAATGGGTATCGAAAAAGCTTAGTTCTACTGGAATGGCAGTATACCCGTGTGCAGCATGCCGCGCTTTATGTACGGTTATATTTACCTGATCCGCATTTTTTTGAGCTAAACTGATATCCGGATAACCGGCTTGAAAAATCCAATCGTTAAAAAAGTTATTCAAGTTTGCATTACCACTATAGGCAATTAATGAATCTCTGAATTGGCTTGAAGTTGCGGTCTTCCATGCATGTTTTAAAAGGTAAGTATGCAAGCTTTTAAAAAACACACTATCTCCCATATAGGTACGCAAATTATGTATCATATCAGCACCTTTATCATAAACAGTTGAGCCGTAGGTGATGCTATGTGGTATTGGCGTCATTGGATAGAAACCACCGTCTGTTAAATGGCATTTTTCAATAACTTGCAAGTGATTCGCTTTTGTTTCTGTGATATAGCGTTGACGATTGTAAACCCCCTCGTAAAACAATTTTTCGCAATAAGCAGCCCAGCCCTCGTTCAGCCACATATCTTCTTCTTTGGCACAGGTAATTAAATCACCAAACCACATGTGAGAAAGCTCGTGCGGATAAATAGATTCATAAGTTAAACCGCCGGTAGCAAATGGTCGCCCAATGGCAATATTAGAAGCATGTTCCATAGCACCTCCATTAAATGGAACAACCACATAACCTACTTTTTCGAATGGATAGGCACCGAAGCAGTTTTCAAAATGCGTGAAAGCGGGAATTAGTTTTTGAAAATAGGTGTTGATGGCATTGGTATCGGAGGCTAAGCATCCTAATTCAATAGGAATTGTTGCACCTGAAATGCTAGTAACAGTGCTGCTTTTTGTAGCATAAGGAGCCACAGCAACACCCATTAAATAGGTAGCTACAGCTTTATTCATATTCCAATGCCAAGTAACTGCACCGGCATTTTGAACGGTATCAACTAATAATCCATCACAAAATGCTTTATAACCAAGCGGAGTTGTAATATAGGATTCAAATAAACTTCGATCAGCAAAATTATCGATACAAGGAAACCATGCACTGCCCAGATTGTGCGGATTCGACGAAAATCCAACGCCTAAGTTGAAAGCATATACACCATTAAAAGTAAACCCACCCCAAGTTGCATCGGAGTAAGGTGTTCCATGGTAATAAACACTAACTTGACTTACAGTACCGGTATTTAACATTGTAGGCAAATTGATGCTTATCAAATCAGCAACTTGATTATATATACAGCTTAATCCGTTTGATGTAACAGAGTCAACGGTTAAGGAACGTAAATCTAAGAACAGTTGATTGATCCCATTTTGTTTACATATAAAATCAATGCTTGTGCATCCGGAAATGGTGTGATTGGTATAATCAGTAACTGTAAGTGCAATGGTGTATTTAGTAACGTCAATGGTATCCGTCCTCGAATTATTAGCACCATTAGCACTAAATTGAACGGTAATCAAGAGCAGTACGAACAGGCTTATAAATCGAATCCGCATCATGTTTTGAGTTTAACAAAGCTGAAGAAATTAGGGCACAAAACAAGTATAAGAAGTTATTATTCCACTTCGAGTAAGTAATAATCCTTTTTACCTTTTTGTAAAACTAAATATTTGTTTTGAATTAATAAGGTAGAATTGACAGTAAGATCGATGTCAGACACCTTTTCCAAGTTCAGTTTTAATCCACCGGCTTGAATCAATTTACGTGCTTCTCCTTTAGAAGGGAAGATGTTACAAGCTTCAGTTAATAAAGGTAGAATGGCAATTCCTGATTCAATGGCATTTCGTTGAACTTTAAACAAAGGAACACCTGCAAATATTTCTCTCCAACTGTCCGGATGTATTTCAGCTAATGTAGCTTTTGTAGCCTTGCCAAATAGTACTTCAGAGGTTTGTAAGGCAAGTTTATAATCAGCTTCACTGTGAACAATAGTCGTCACCTCGCGTCCTAATGTTTGTTGCAATAATCGTAAATGCGGTGCTTTCGCATGTTCCGTTTCAATTTCGATTATTGTAGGCTCGTCTAAGAAAGAGAATATGCGCAAATACTTACCGGCATCAGCATCTGAAGCATTTAACCAATATTGATAAAACTGATAAGGAGAAGTTAAATTTCGATCTAACCACAAAGCACCGGATTCGGTTTTCCCGAATTTAGTACCATCTGCTTTGGTAACTAGCGGACAAGTAATTAAATGGGATTCACCGCGATCAATTCGACGAATCAATTCCATTCCTGCAGTCATATTTCCCCACTGATCACTTCCTGCCAATTGTACTTTACAATTCTTATTCTTCCAAAGCCAATAGAAGTCATATCCTTGAATTAGCTGGTAGGAGAATTCTGTAAACGAAATTCCATTTTCCAAACGGTTTTGAACACTATCCTTCGCCATCATATAATTCACCGTTAAATGCTTGCCAATATCACGCAAAAAGGTAAAAACATTCATGTCTTTGAACCAATCATAATTATTGACCAATTCGGCTTGGTTACTTCCCTTATCAAAATCCAAGTATTTAGAAAGTTGTTTTTTAAATGAAGCGATATTCGCATCTATAGTTTCAACCGTCATCAATTGACGTTCAACGGATTTACCGGAAGGGTCTCCGATTAATCCGGTAGCACCGCCAACCAAGGCAAAAGGTTTATGACCCATGCGTTGAAAGCGCATCAACAACATAATGGGAACAAAATTACCAATGGTCATGGAAGAAGCTGTTGGATCAAAACCACAATAACCACTCACTTTTTCTTGACTCAATAATTTTTCTACATCAGGTGTCATCTGATGCAACATGCCGCGCCAACGAAGTTCTTCTATAAAATTCATACAAAAATTGATTAGTCGGCGAAAATACAAAATACGTAACTAAAACATACAGCCGATTAATTTTAATAATCAGTAATTTTGAATACAGTATGAAATAAAACTAAATAAAATTTTAATTTTGCACCTGAATTTCAATTTATTATAACCACAAAACTTATTAATTATGTTTAAAGAATTTAAAGAATTTGCCTTAAAAGGAAACCTCATCGACTTGGCAATAGGTGTTGTTATGGGAGCTGCTTTTGGCCGTGTAGTCACAGCTTTTATTGATGGAATGGTAATGCCTGTTATTGGTAAAATGATGAATAACGTTGACTTCAACAATTTATATATTGGTTTAAGCGACGCTGTTACTACTGCAAAAGTGGCAAATCCAACCTTACCTTTAGAAGAAGCAAAAAAATTAGGACCGGTTATCGCATACGGTTCTTTTATTACTGTTGCTTTGGATTTCTTTATTATTGCTTTGGTGGTTTTTTTAACGATTAAAGGAATTAACCGTATGAAAAAAGTGGAAGAAGCAGCTCCTGCTCCTGCCCCTGCACCAAGTGAAACTGAAAAATTATTAAGCGAAATCAGAGATCTTTTAAAAAAATAATAGCGTTTTACAATGAAAAAAATTCTACTTCTGATTAGCGGTATTGCACTGCTATATCAACAATCGCATGCCCAAGACACCACTAAAACGAAAGGTAAATGGGACAAAGGCGGATCCTTCAATTTAAATTTTAATGAAACCGGTTACAAAAATTGGTCAACCATTACTGATGATGTTATAAATGTGAATGGACTGCTGAGCTTATATGCCAAGTATGCTAAAGCTAAACTGGCTTGGGATAACAACTTGGATTTAGCGTATGGTCAAACCATGTTGAGTTCAATTGGAGCATTTCGTAAAAGTGACGACAAAATCGATTTAACTTCAAAACTTGGATATAAAGCTTCAGAACATTGGTTTTATACCGGCTTGTTTAACTTTAAAACGGTTATGACAAAAGGGTTTATTTATGGTGATCCTACTTTAAACACGAAACCAAAGTTAAACTCCAACTTCCTTAGTCCTGGACGTGTCGAATTATCACTCGGTATGGACTATAAACCAAATTCCAGTTTTTCATTATTCGTTTCGCCTTTGTCTAATCGCTTGACTATTTGTTTAGACACCAACTTAACTACCTTGTATCTACCTGTTCGTCCGGGCGATAAACAAAAGAATTTAACGCAAGGCGGCAATACTTATACGCGTTATGAAATAGGTGCCGGCCTAAAGGCAAAATACCAAAAGGATATCATGAAAAATGTTAACCTTAAAGTGAATTTTGAAATGTTCACCGATTATTTAGACAAAAAGCACAACGTGGATTTTTTTGGTGATATTCTAATCGCTATGAAAGTTAACAAATACATAGGTGCAACTGTAGGTTTTACAACTGTTTACGATGATGATATTGCTGTTCCGATTAAAGGATTGAACAATGCAACCAATAAAATGGACTATAGTGCCGGTCGTATTGGACCTCGCTTACAATTAAAACACAATATAGGCGTAGGTTTTTCATATAAATTATAGAAAATCAACAATATGGCACAATAATTGTACATAAATAATTAGTGTTTTCATAAAACTGTAGAGTTCTGAATGGGTTTTAAGAACTTTACAAACTTAGCCCCGGTTCGAAAGAATCGGGGCTATTTATTTTAGCGGATATCAAAAAAGGGCAATACCTGTTAAGATATTGCCCTTTTCTATGTTTAAAGGATTGGGAGTTAATACAAGAACACAACGGTTATGGTATTAATCTTATTTCCTGTTTTTTGTTTGTCTTTGACTTTTACACTCACTTCATTCATGCGCATAATACCTAACATGTCGCTTACCGGCATACGCGTTAATTCAGTACCTGATTTATCTACTTCAATAGTTACTGCACCTGTCGCAAAGTACTGGTTCAAGCAAATTTCCGAGTAATTAAATCGAGTATCAAAATCATATTGCGGATTTCCAATTATTCGCAAATAACCATCTAAACTGCTTGGTAGAACTACAACCGGAGCAGGTGTAGCTTCTACTGCCGGAGCAGCTGTTGTTGCAGCCGGAGTTGGCGCAGGTGCAGGGCTTGCTGTTGGTGTCGGCGGTGGAGTAACACTTGCACTACTGCTCACACTTTGTTCTGAAGTGGTAGCAGTTGTAGATTCCGTTCCTGATGTGCTTTCGGTTGTACTAGCCGAATAACTGGTAGTATCCGGTGCAAATTCAGTTGAACTTTCAGAAGTAGTTGGAAATTCACTTGGTTGATAAGCAGTTGTTTCAGTTGATCTGTGTTTGAACCGATCTTTCAACGAACCAAATTTAAGCCCATCGGTAGGGATAGAAAAACTTCCTAAGCTCATTGTTTTTCCTGCGATTATTAATAGCACCAATGAACCGGCAAATCCTCCGGCTATTTTTAATCCGGCATTATTTTTTACCACTTCACCCGGCATTCCATTATTCTTGTGGGAAACCGGATAAGCATCGGCTGTAGTCGTCATGGTTGACGGGTAGGCAGCCGCTTCATAGTTCGCTTTGGTTGAATAGGCTGATGTATTGATTTTCATTTCTGCAATTATTTAATCTAGATGGTAGTACTAGTTGATGTGGCCATAGGATCAACTGCATTTGGTAATGGTTTATTTGAATTAGCGCTGTAAAAAGCACCTATTTCACGCACTCTTACTGTCATGCGCGGATAGCTAGAATAGATTTTGTTTAACCAAGCAAAAAATCCAACCATTTCATTTTCTTGAAGTGCAAACGCTGCAGCATCCGTATAATCTGCTAATGAGATGGTGCCGGATGTCATTGCCAATAACGCTTTTTCAGCAACTTCTTGCTTTCCGCATAAATGAGCACCAAAGCGATCTGCAGTCATTTCTTGTGCACGTTTTAGCGCCTTAGGAACAAAAGGTAAAATTTTGCCAGGGAATAAAATTAAGTTACGCACTCTGCTTAAGTGACCGGCGGCGATATGCCCTAATTCATGCCCAATAACAAAAGCTAATTCAGCAATTCTGCCACGTTGCAAATGCAAATCAACCAAACTGCTGTAAAGCACGATGTAGCGATGATTGCTGGTGTAAAAACGTAAAGCTAAGGCATTAATAATACCATCGCTTTTTACTACAATTATTTCAGGAATTTTAGTAATACCTAATTCAGCACATTGTTGCTCTACGATACCATAAATTTCAGGATGTTGAGTTTTGCTCAATTTTATTGAATTACCAAACAAAGTCACTCCAACAACCAACTCCAGGCATAGAAGAACAACACCACGGCAGCTATTAAAGCAATGATAGCTATTTGCTTTCCCTTAATAATTTGATATAGACCTATAGCTAGTCCGATTAGTATAAGTGCCCAAAAAATAAACCCGATAACTTTCATTATACCGGCATAGGTTTTTTCTTTTGGGTGAATGAGTGCTTTTTTGTCTGTCATGATCTTTAAATGTTTTTGGATTTTATTAATATGCACAAATAAAATCAATATTCTCGATTTGTCAAAGAGAAAAATAATTCCAGCGATTTTATGGAATTGAATATTAGTCGATATCCTATTCAAAAAACAATTTTATGGCAGAATTATCAATTGGTACTAAAAAGCATCGGGTTTCAACTAAAATTGACTTTACCCCCATGGTAGATTTAGGATTTCTACTCATCACTTTTTTTATTTTAACCGCTAACTTGATTAAAACACAACTATTAGCTGTGGAAATACCACCGGCTGGTGAATCAGCAACCACCAAACAAGAACAATTATTAACCATTGTTTTAGGAGCTAATGACCATTTCTATTCCTACAGTGGTGATTTTGACAAGCTTAGAACGAAGCTTAATCCGATACCTAATGATTCAACCGGATTTAAAAAATGGCTTGAACATCAAAATCAAGTCATTAAACACAATTTACAACTTCCCATAGCCAATCGTTCACTAATCCTAACAGTTAAGGCAAGCAATGCTAGTCGCTTAAAAAACTTGGTCGATGTAATGGACTATATTTCAGCAAATAAAGCTGTAAAAGGGAGTTTAGGAACGCCTGAAACAGCAGAAGCCGCTTTTTTAACGCAGTATGCAAATTAATTATGGAATCCCAGTTTAATCATCATCCCTTCTATATTCATTCACTTTTTAAATCCTAAAATTATGTTGAATCAAAATTTTTCAGATCGCTCTTACAACGACATTATTTTTCAAGGCCGCAACAAAGCTTACGGGGCATATGCCTTACGTGAAGCTTATAGTGCTAATTTGCGAAAAGCAGGTGGCATCGTATTATTGGCTTTGTTGCCCCTATTGTTATTGTCATTTCGTCAAGTAAATTCTAACCCCAAAGTTGAAATTAAGCAACACGACTCTGTTAAAGTAACCGTTGTAACTATTACAAAGAAACCACAAATTAAACCTATTGCGACACTACCTAAACCCGCACAACCGGCTCCTAAACCTAAAGCCATAGCACAAAAACCTTGGCCAACCCGTATTGTAGAAGACAAAAAAGTTACTACTCCTTTAATCAGTAATACCATTATTGCCTTAATGGACGACGATACTACCGGTATTGGAACAGCCCCAATTTCCATGCACTTTAATGTGGGTAAAACCGGAAACAATAGTACCACATCAACTGAAAAACCAAACAACAAACCATTTGTTTCTGTTGAAAGAATGCCTCAATTTCCGGGTGGTGAATCAGCAATGTTAGACTTTTTATCAAAACACGTACATTACACCAATGCGGCTTCCAGTTTAGAGTTGGAAGGTAAAGTGGTGTTAAATTTTATTGTTGATGAGCAAGGCCAAATTAGTCAAATTGAAGTGGCGCGTTCATTAGGTGGTGGCCTCGACCAAGAAGCCATTGAAGCAGTTAAAAAAATGCCGAAATGGTCTCCGGGAATCCAAAATGGAAAGGCAGTGCCTGTTTCATTTTATCTTCCAATTAGTTTTCAGTTGCATTAAAAATAATAACTGTTACTTTTGCCGGAACTATAATTACATGAATTGTAGTTCCTATTTATAGTACCCAATGAAAAAACAGCTTTTAAGTATTGCGTTTCCACTTGTATTGCTTCCCTTTTTAGCAAGTAGGCTTAATAGTACTTTTTCTTCCGATACCTTGCAACAAGACAGCACAAGTCAACAGAAAAAAGATACGGCTATCGTTTTTCATTTTGTGGAAATGATGCCGGTGTTCCCGGGTGGTGAAACCCAATTAATGGAGTTTTTACGTAAAAACATTAATTACCCGAAGAAGGTGCGTGAGGCTGAAATTGAAGGTCGTGTTCTGGTTACTTTTGTAGTAGATGAAGAAGGTAGTTTGAGTGAATTTAAATTGCTCAAAGATATTGGCTACGGCTGTGGTGATGAAGTAATTCGTGTCTTAAAATTAATGCCTAATTGGACTCCGGGTACGCAATCCGGCAAGAAAGTAAAAGTCCAATACAATTTACCCGTTTTATTTAGTTTGGAAACATCAAAAAAGCATAAAAAAAAGTAAAGGATGAAAAGTTATTGGAAAGTGCTACTTGGTTTGGCTAGTTTAATAGGGGTGATTATGGGAATGGCAACCAATGCACATGCGCAAGATGAAATTGTCGTACAACAAGGCTCCACAGAGAAGAGCAATACTTATGAAGGAGCTGAAGTTTTTACATTTGTTGAGCAAATGCCTACTTTCCCGGGTGGTGAAAAAGCCTTATATGCCTTTATCAAGAAAAACCTAGTTTATCCTAAAATAGCCCGAATGCACGAAACGGAAGGCAGGGTAGTGGTAAAGTTTATCGTAAACACAGATGGAAGTTTATCAGATATTTCAGTTATGCGTGCACTGGGCGACAGCACAGCAGAGGCTACAATTGATTTGATTAAAAAAATGCCGAAATGGATTCCGGGTAAACAAAATGGAGTAAGCGTTAAAACCTATTACACTTTACCCATTCGATTTGAATTGGAATCAGAAGTAATCAGCACCGATCAACCACCCTTACGTATAGCCGAGCAAATGCCTACTTTCCCGGGCGGTGAAACGGAATTATTGAACTACCTTAAAACTAAAATTCATTATCCTGAAAAGGCACGTGAATTAGGAGTTCAAGGAAAAGTAATTGTGCAATATACCATTAACAAAGAAGGAAAAGTAATAAATGCTTCAGTAGTAAAAGGAATGAATAACGCTTGCGATGTCGAAGCTATTCGTGTTGTGAACGGCATGCCCAATTGGATACCTGGAAGACAAAACAGAGAAGCTGTTGATGTTCAACTGTACCTTCCAATTGTATTTTCATTAGCAAGCAGTATAAATGAAAATGATCGTGTCTATGCTACCTTTCCGGGCGGTGAAGAAGCTATGAACCAATTTATTAAAGTTAATTTACAATATCCTAAAAAGGCTAAACGAAAAAAAATAGAAGGCGTAACCAGTATAAAATTTGATGTTGCAGCTGATGGAACTATTTCTAACCCAAGTGTGGTAAATGATTTAGGCTTCGGTTGCGCAGAAGAAGCCTTACGTGTTTTTAATTTGATGCCTAAAAAATGGCTTCCGGCTTTAAAGGAAGGTAAACCAACTGCTTCTGTATTTGTTTTACCCATTACTTTTAAATTATAATTATTTTCAATTTTACAATAATATGTTTCCAAAAGCGTTTTTTATTTACAGTGTTGTGATGGGCGGGTTACTTGTTGGAGCAGGACTGTTTTTTTTGTTCTTTAATCCTGCTATGCGAGCAAATTTAGGTGCTACCAAAGTTAATTTACTTGGAGGTGCAGCAGTCGGTTATGGTCTATTTCGTATATGGAGAGCATTTAAAATGAATAAACCTACTAAAGATGAAACCAATCAGGAATAACGTAATTGCAATGTTATGTAGTAGCTTTGCCTTGTTGTTTACAGCATGCAATTCAAATAATCCAACAAGTTCCGATACGCCTACATCCGGCGATATAGCCATTAGTGTCGATGAAACATTTAAACCCATCATTGACTCTGAATTGTTTGTGTTTCATGCTTTGTATAAAAATGCACACGTTAGAGTACACTATGTTTCAGAAGCGCAATGCTTTAAAGATTTGATGAACGACTCGGTTCGATTAGTCATTACTACGCGTAAACTCAATCAGCAAGAGTTGGATTATTTTCATAGCGCAAAATATTATCCCACTGAAACCGGAATTGCAAAAGACGGTATTGCAATTATTGTGAACAATAAAAACACAGACACACTCTTTACTGTTCAACAATTAAAAGATATCTTATCCGGAAAAATTAATACTTGGAAAGGGATTAGTGCAAATTCAAAATTGAGTGGAATTCAATTGGTGTTTGATAATGCCACAAGCAGTACCATGCGTTATATGAAAGATTCCTTGTTACATGCTACAACATTACCGGCTAACGTGTTTGCAGCTCAAACCAATCAAGAAGTAATTCAATATGTAATCAAAAATGAAAATGCCATAGGAATTATTGGAGTTAACTGGTGTAAAGAAGTTGCAGATAGTAATACTTTAAATTTCAGTTCAAAAATTAGAGTTGCCGGTATTGAAGGTGAAGTGAAGCAAGAAGTAGATTTCCCTCAACCTTATCAAGCCTACATTTCACAAGGTTGGTATCCATTGTCAAGAACCATCTATACCATTAGTCGAGAAGCACGTGCAGGTCTTGGCACCGGATTTGTTTCTTTCTTGGCAAGTGACCGTGGCCAACGAATTATTTTAAAAAGTGGATTAGTGCCTGCAACCATGCCTATCAGAATTCTATCTTATAATAAGAACAAAAAAGTATAACGCGATTTACAAATTAAACAGCCAACCGAAATCATGAAAAAAGTAAGTTTTATCATTAGTCTTTGCTTAGTTGCTTTTAGTGCAACAGTTTTTGCGCAACAAAACGAAAGCGATGGTTTGAAAGCATTAGAATCTGAAAACTATGCAACAGCTAAAGAAATTTTTGGAGCATTAGTGAAAGCAAATCCGGCAGACGCCATGAAATGGTTTTATTGGGGAGAAGCCCTTTATGCCGATGAAAAATTTGATTCAGCAAAAACTGCCTATCAACAAGGAATTACTACCACACCAAAAGATGCACACAATTATGTTGGAATGGGGAAATGCCTTTTGAATGAGGGTAAAAAGGAAGAAGCAAAAAAAATGTTTGATAAAGCGGTTGATTTAGTGAGTACCAAAGAAACAGAAATAAAAGTGCTTATTGGCTATGCTAATATCAGTGCCGACAAGTTTAATAATTTTGAGTATGCCATTGATATCGTTGGAAAAGCAATTGCTGTAGCAAAAAAGAACCCCAAGGTATATGAAGCAATGGGTGATATCTATGAACGCAAAAATGATGGCGGACAAGCAATGAATAATTATGACCAAGCCATTGCCCTTGATCCGAAATCAAAAACAGTTTTAACAAAAATGGGAAAATTGTGGTTGGATGCCAAGAATCCAGAATTGTCATTAAGTCGCCTAAAAGAAGCATTAGCAATTGATCCGGCATTTCCTCCTGCTCACCGTGCATTAGGTGATTTGTATTTTCAAACGAAACAATACGAAAAGGCAAAACAAGAATTAGATGAATACATGAAATTTGCCGATCAAAATTTTGATGCTAAAGTTCGTTACGTTAAATATTTGTTTAAAGCAAAATACTATGATGTTACTGTTCAAGAAATCAATAAATTATTAAGTAGTGCCCCCAATAGTTATTTGTTGTATCGTTTGCAAGGGTACTCTTATGCTGAATTAGATAAATCTGCTGATGCAGAAGCAACCTTGTCAACTTATTTCCAAAAAGTTCCGGCTGATAAAATTTTAGCTTCAGATTATGTTTACTATGCAAAAGCCTTGTTGAAAACCAATAAAGATTCTTTAGCAATCGTTAATATGAAAAAGGCGATGGAATTGGATAAAAGTAATTCTGATTTTGTAAAAGATATTTTGACTATCTATTTCAAACAAAAAAAATACGAACAAGTAACAAAGGAATTTGAAGCACAGATAAATAACGGTTATAAAGCCGATGTAAATTCATACTTTTTAGCTGCACGCAGTTATTACCAACAAAAAGACTTTGTGAAAGCAGATTCAATGAATAAAGTGATTACGCAATTGGTACCGAGTTCACCGAGTGGTTGGATTGGACGTGCACAAGCAAATGTTCAAATTGATCCCGAAACAACACAAGGCTTAGCTAAGCCTTATTTTGAAAAATATTTGGAATTGGTAAAAATTGACGATCCTAAAAACAAGAATAATATTATTCAAGCTTATTCTTATTTAGGGTATTATTATTATTTGCAAAAAGATAATGCCGCTACAAAATCCTGGTTTGAAAAAGTATTGACTTTGGATCCTGAAAATCAACAAGCCAAAGATGTTTTAGCCGGATTAAAATAATTAAAAAGGCCGCTTTTAAAGCGGCCTTTTATTTTTAGTACACTATCGTATATACAAAACGGAATTGTATTTTTGTATCATGTTATCATATTGGGAACGCGCAAGTTTTTTTACGGGTATCGACGTTTGCATCATCGGTGCAGGTATAGTTGGATTGCATACCGCCCTATTTTTAAAAGAAAAATATCCCAATTATTCCATTGCCGTTTTTGAACGAGGTACTTTACCTTTTGGTGCAAGTACACGTAACGCCGGTTTTGCTTGCTTTGGAAGCCCATCTGAATTACTTGCCGACTTAACTAAATTTCCGGCTACTGATGTCTTCTCCTTAGTAGAAAAACGTTGGAACGGATTGCAGGATTTAATCAAAACACATGGCGAGTTTAACTTGGGATTAGAACGATTTGGAGGATATGAAGTTTTCGCACCTGATGATAACGCAAGCTATAGCAATTGCCAAAATCAACTGGGTTTTTTAAATCACGAGTTGAAGTCAATTACCGGAACTGCTAATGTGTTTACAAATCGAACTGAACAAATTCAAGCTTTGGGTTTAGGCAAGGTTGCTCATTTAATTTACAACGAGCTGGAAGCGCAAATCGATACCGGTAAATTAATGAAACACCTGTTGCAACAAGTGCAGGCAGCAGGGGTGCAACTATATTTTGGGTTAGAAATAACAGCGCTTCATGCAACCAATCAAGGTACTGTTCAATTGTATAGTAACGGATTTAATTTTGAAGTTAAGCAAGTTGCCATAACAACTAATGGTTTTATTCAGCAACTACTTCCTGAATTAGAGATTAAGCCTGCTCGCGCACAAGTTCTGATTACGCAACCTATTCCACAACTAAAATTGAAAGGAACTTTTCACTACGATGAAGGTTACTACTATTTTAGAAATGTTGACGACCGTGTACTATTTGGCGGTGGACGAAACTTAGCTTTCGAAGCCGAAACTACTACCGACATGCAAGTAACAAACCCTATACAAAATAAATTAGATGAACTGTTGGCTACTATGATACTTCCCGGAGTGAACTATGAAGTTGATATGCGTTGGAGTGGTATCATGGGTATGGGCGATGAAAAGTTACCAATCATAAAAGAGACAAGCATTCCATCGGTTTATGTAGCTGCACGCTGCAATGGTATGGGAGTAGCCATGGGTATTCAAATCGGAAGAGATTTAGCTGACTTGATTAGTAAAACTACAACAAACTAAATGATACCAATTGGAGTTTATCCGTTAAGCGAAGGAACATTTACCATTGCCGGAGATCATATTTTTGTGCCATTTGATCATCAACATGATCATATCAAAGACAGACCTGCTTCATTATTGGTCGAAATTCAACCTTTTTTAGTTGTAACAGCATCCGACTATATTTTAATAGATCCGGGATTGGGTTTTCATTTAGCTAACGGACCATTGCAAATTCATGAAGCGCTGTTGCGATTGAATGTTCAGCCTACACAAATCACAAAGGTATTATTGAGTCATTTGCATATTGATCATGCCGGCGGAGTCGTGCAGCAAGTTTTAGAAAATGGGGAATGGAAATGGCTACCTACATTTCCGAATGCGACCTACTACTTTCAACAGCAAGAATGGGATTTTGCACAACAAAAAGGCTATCCATCTTATGACATAAATCGGTTAAATGCACTTCGTGAACAGGGGCATTGTAAAGTAATGCAAGGTGATGAATGGATTTCAACTTACATTGAAGCATCGATATGTGGTGGGCATACCCCGTATCATCAAGTGTTTAAAATACACAGCAACAACACCATATATTTCTATGGAGGTGATGTAGTACCGCAGTTTAGTCAATTGCAACGCAAGTTTGTTGCAAAATATGATTATGACGGCGCGCTAGCAGCTGAATTGCGAAAAGCATATGCGAAGCAAGCTGTTCAAGAAAACTGGGTATGTTTATTTTTTCATGATATACGTACGCCCTATTGCAAGATAACTGAAACGCATGGCACGTATAAAGCAAGCGCTGCTAACTAACCTATTTGTACTTTAATTTGTTTTTGAATACTTTTTCAAAGTGTTCACGTTTAGGTCGAACTACAAAGGCACAATACGGTTGATCGCTGTTTTGATTGTAATAATTTTGGTGATAATTTTCAGCTACATAGAATTCCGGGGCGGCTGAAACTTCCGTTACAATTTTGTTGGAATAGGAACCGGATGCATCCAGGGCAGCTATTGCTTTAACGGCAGCAGCTTGTTGTATGCTGTCGTGATAAAAAATAACAGAACGGTATTGAGTGCCAACATCATTACCTTGACGATTTAATTGGGTAGGGTCGTGACAAACAAAAAAGGCTTGCAATAAATCTTCATACGAAATCACTTTTGGGTCATAATAAATATTGCATACTTCGGCATGACCGGTCATTCCTGTACAAACATCTTTATAACTTGGATTTGCAACGCTTCCACCACTGTAACCGGAGATAACGGTATCCACACCGGCTAATTGTTGAAATTGAGCTTCAACGCACCAAAAACAACCGGCTCCAAATGTTGCAACGGATAAATGAGATAAGTCTACTGGCTTGTTCATGGTACTGGGTTTTGATTTTAAGGATGAAGTTTGTGCGCACGAAATTAGGAAAAAGCCCGAAAGTAGGGCGATACATGTTAAAAAGAATTTGGTCATAAGCTGATTTTCATATACAAACGAAAAGAAAGTATATTTGGTTTTTTAAAAACGCACTTATTTTTAGTAGAAGACGATTTATCCTTATGCAATTCCCATTCTTATACATAGCCG
Organism: Chitinophagales bacterium; assembly: GCA_023251415.1. Classification (GTDB taxonomy): domain Bacteria; phylum Bacteroidota; class Bacteroidia; order Chitinophagales; family CAIODY01; genus JAHEYX01. Next base: position 7,806 of record JAHEYX010000003.1, on the reverse strand, counting down.
ATTCACCTGACAAAGGCAAAGGCGTTTTTACCTCACAACCTATTGCTGAAAATACATTAATAGAAATTGCTCCTGTAATCGTCTTAAGTGAAAGTGATTTGCTACTCATCGAGAAAACCCATTTATACAATTACTACTTCATTTGGGGGCATTCACAAAAAGAAGCAGCTATTGCTTTAGGATATGGATCGATGTACAATCACGCTTATCAACCTAATGTTGCTTATAAAATGGATTACAACCAACAAACGATAAGTTTTATCAGTTGGAAAGCCATAGCAGCAGGAGAAGAATTAGTGATTAATTATAACGGTGATGAAGATGATCAAACACCGGTATGGTTTCATCAGTAATTATTTTTCAATGGCTGCAACACCCGGCAGTACTTTTCCTTCAAAAAACTCCAACAAAGCGCCACCACCTGTACTTACATAACTAACTTGGTCGGCTAATTTAAATTGATGTACAGCGGCGGCTGAATCACCACCACCGATTAATGAAAAGGCGCCGTTTTTAGTAGCTGCAGCTACTGCTAAAGCAACTGCATGTGTTCCTTTTTCAAAAGCAGGCATTTCAAAAACACCCATTGGACCGTTCCATAAAATGGTTTTAGAGATAGCTAATTGTTCACTAAAGAAAGCTATCGTTTTCGGACCGATATCTAATCCCATCCAATCAGCAGTGATGGCATCGTTTGAAACAATTGCGGTATTAGCATCAGCGGCAAATTTATCGGCAATCACCGAATCAACCGGCAACAATAATTTTACATTTTTTTGTTTGGCTTCTTTAATTAATTGCAAAGCCATATCCAATTTTTCGGTTTCACAAAGCGACTTTCCAATTTCTATCCCTTGCGCTTTTAAGAAGGTGTAGGTCATTCCCCCGCCAATGATTAAGGCATCAACGGTATCCATTAAACGTTCAATAATTAATATTTTGTCGCTCACTTTAGCTCCGCCAATAATAGCTGTGAAAGGGCGATCCGGGTTTTTCATTACTTTATTCGCATTGGCAACTTCTGCAGCCATTAAGTAACCGAACATTTTTTTACCGGTTTCAAAATAGTTTGCGATGATAGTAGTAGAAGCATGTGCACGATGAGCCGTACCAAAGGCATCATTTACATACACATCGGCTAATGTAGCCAAAGCTTTCGCAAAAGCCTCGTCACCTTTTTCTTCTTGCTTGTGGAAACGTAAATTCTCTAATAACAAAACTTCTCCGGCTTTTAAATCGGCAGCCGCTTGACTAACCTCCTCACCAATGCAATCGGCAACAAATTTAACCGGGCGATTCAACAAGCTTGACAAATGTGATACAAGATGGCGAAGCGAATACTTATCGGTAGGACCTTCTTTTGGACGACCTAAATGGCTCATTAGAATTAAAGCACCGCCATCTTTTAAAATTTTATTCAGGGTTGGAAGAGCAGCAGTCATTCGACTGTCATCCGTAATTTGAAAATCAGCATTTAATGGCACGTTAAAATCTACACGTACTATGGCTTTTAAACCGGCAAACGAAAATTGGTCTACTGTATTCATGAGGGTGTTTTTGTTGGGCGCAAAAATAAAAAAATTTAATCAACTGTTACCGGTTCTTCCGGATTCGGTTTTTTATACAATTCATTGTTTTTTACAAAGCTGCACCATTGGCAATTGGCATCGTTGCAGCCTTTATTAAATTCATGATTCATAATCTTGTCGTAATTCGTTTTAATCTGGTTTTTAACGGTTTTTACATCTTCCTCACGAATGACTACTTGATGACGAACAAAAGCATTTTTCTCTTCGTCGGGCTCAATAAAATCAAAAATACCATCAACCATTTTCCAGGTATTAAACGGATAATTGTCGATTAAGAGTTTGTAAAAAACCATCTGACGCCAATACTCACCACCATCCGGATTGATATCATCCGGAATAGCTAATCGATCTTTAATGGAGTGCGACGGATTACCGGTTTTGTAATCAATAACGGTACAATTGTTTCCGTCAAATTCTATTTTATCAATTTTACCTTTTATAGGAACGTTTTCAATGGTTACATTGGTAATCATTTTTTCAACACTCACTAATTTATTAAATCCATTGATGTACTGATTGTAATAAGCCGTAAGTACTTTGCGACCTAATTCCATTCGACGTGGGTATTGTTTTTCGGTAAAGCAATCTTCTTGCTTCAACATACTTTTTTCAAAGTATTTCAGAACGCTGGCACAATCAGGAAATTCTTTACCCGGATTCGTTTGCATTTCTTTAAAGAGCATCTCTAAAGCATAGTGAACCGCATTTCCGAAGGCTAAGGTATCATTTGGTGCTGAAGGCACTTGAAGAATCGTTTCATAATAGAAGGCTACCGGACAACGCATGTATTTGTTCAATGCAGAAGCACTCATCGTAAAATTCTTCAGGCGATTGACAATAAATTCTTTTTTAACCAACTCAATATTTACTTCCGGTTCGGGTTCGAAAGCCCATTTAATTTGATCCATTATTGTTGCTTCATCCACTTCAGTTTTTTGCGATTCGCAATACGGGCGAATTTCTTCGACAAAGGCTGAAGCATTTAACGGTTTATCTTTATTATCTTTTGCAGGATAAGAAATTTGTAATTCGGATTTGGCTCTTGTAATGGCTACATAAAATAAACGACGCGCAGCTTCTTCGCTATTGGCCTGATCATCACCAACCAATTCGGGTGGTAGTTTATACATTTTGTTTGCACCTCGTTTCTTTTCCCAGAAATCAGGTGTACAGCCTATTACAAATACTTTCTCAAATTCTAAACCTTTGGCGGAGTGAGCAGTAATAAAGTTTACCCCGTTTTCACTGGCTACCACACGTTGGATGGCCAATTCAATTTTTTCTTGCTGCATTTCTTCTGTCATCTTCAAGAATTCAGGAATATGCATGCGCGGTTTTTTACTGCATTCTTCTTTAATAAAATCAAAAAAGGTATTCAATACTTGCATGTCCCAAATACGATTGGGCGACTGAAGTATATGCATTACCAATCCACTGTCGTAAATAATATTTTCGAACAGCATTGGCAATGTCAATTGATTCATCTCCAATAACCATTTGCTGATATTGGTTCCAAATTTCTGAATGGGTGCAACTTGTTGTAAAGGAAGCGTAGCCAATTCTAATCCATTATCTAATAATAAGCGCCAGTTTAATTTTTGATCTTTGGTTTTTTGAGCCAAATGTAAACTCAAGTAGGCAATATCAACCGGAACTATTTTCAAAGCCGGATAATGCATAAGTTTAAACAACAGTTCATCACCACTAAATGAACGTTCCGATTCTTTCTGCAGATACTGTAAAACATTAATAAAATAGCGCACCATCGGAACTCCAAACAAATCAATCTTTTTTCGAACGGAATACGGGATTTGTTTCTTTTCTAACAAGCGAATTATTGGTTCGGCTTGTTTGTGTTGAGAATAAAGTACAGCAACTTCAGCTAAGTTAAATCCTTTTTGGTGCAAGGCTTCCAGCTCAGTAACAATGGCAGCTTGTTCATGAAACGTATTATAATATTCTACCACTTTTGGAGCCAGTGCATGCGGTACATTAATGTTCGAATTAGAAGCTGTAAGTGTTTTATTTAAATTAAACGATTGAATTAAATGTATTAATCGTTGGGCATTATTATCTATGCCTGCTTTTGCTGCATCAAGTATCTTTTGTGTAGAACGGTAGTTCTCTTTCAAGATAATTAAACGGATAGCATTGGCGGTATCTTCCGGATCATCACTTAATTTGAAGTGATTGTAAAAATCGACGATATTATTTAACCGAGCACCTTGAAATTCATAGATGCTTTGATCATCATCGCCTACCACAAAAACGTTGGCTTGTTGTCCCCAAAATTCAATCAACAGTTCTAACAATTCTTTTTGCGAACCGCTGGTATCTTGAAATTCATCAACCAAAACGTATTGAAAGCGTTCTTGATACTCTGCCAACAATAAAGGATTTTCTTTAAAGGCACGCAATACCCAAAGTATCATATCATTAAAATCGTAACGGGCCCGCGCTAACATTTTTGAATTAAACGCATCAAACAGTTGCGCCGCATCCATTAAGGTTTCCATACGCTCTGTTTCTTCAGCGATAGCAGCCTTTTTTAAATCACCCTTTTTGATATTTTTTTTGGTATTGCCAACCTTGTAAATAAACTCTTCCAAAAGTGGTAGTTCAGCAATGCGTTTTCGAGCAGCAACACTAATTTTTTCTGCCGACCAATCTTCACGTTTCATAAGATCGAACAAAGGCATTAAGCGTTTCATCTCAAAATAAATATCTCCTTTTAAGCGGCGCAGGCGATGGTTTTCGGGCAACTCATCCAACAGTTCGTGATATATTTCAGCCGACTCTAAATCACTAACTGCTTCACTATCGCGTTTAAGAAAAAACTGTGGATGATGTTGAATTACATCGTTGCAAAAGGCATGATAGGTATAGATGTTAACTTTATGTGCAACAGGTCCAATGAAATCAAGTAAACGTTTGCGCATTGCAACAGCACCGGCATCGGTATAAGTTAAACACAAAATATTATGCGGTTTAGCATCAACACCGGCACTTAAAATATGCGCAATGCGCGCTGCAATGATTTGCGTTTTACCTGTTCCGGGACCTGCAATTACCAATACCGGACCTTCAATAGTATCAACAGCTTCTTTTTGTTGGATGTTCAAGCGTTGATAAGCTGATTTAAATTGTGCTTCGTAAAGTGCTTTTATGGAAGAAGAAGTAGCCATATAAAATTCGTATTGCTATTTGTTGTTTGAATTGAATTTCACGCTGTACTTTCGTGTTAAAATACCAATTCATGGAAATTCAATTTATCAAACATAATGTAAAATTTACACTTTCGCAGGCTAAGCTTTATAAAACATGGATAGAAAAGGTAATTAAAGCCGAAAAGCAAAAAGGACAGTCTATTACCTATGTTTTTAGTACCGACGCTTTTGTATTAAAGATTAATCAAGATTTCTTACAACACGATTATTTTACTGATATCATAACGTTCCCATTGTCCAAAAAGGGAGCCCCATTAGAAGCTGAATTATACATCAGCATAGACCGTGTTAAAGACAACGCCAAAACCATGGGCGTACGTTTTTCAGATGAATTGAGTCGGGTAATGGTACACGGTATATTGCATTTGTGTGGTTATAAAGACAAAACCAAAACACAAGTACAGGAAATTCGTGCACGAGAAGATTATTGGTTGAATAAACTCCAACAAATGCGCATTACTGATTAGTAAAGCGGAAGGTTTCAATCAGGTGTTCAATATCACGGTATATAAACTTAGTTATCGGAGCTAAAGAATCGGCATTGGGTGGGCAATAAAAGTATAAAGCGCCTCTAACATAGTTTTTAGTGCTATCAGTTAAAAAGAACTGATAACTACTGGCTGCATTACCACCAATTTTAAACAATTGTCCTCCCAGATGTGGGGCAGGTGAAAGATTTGCCCGGTCAATCGTTTCGGCTTTTACACTGTGCTTGTAAGACAGTTCATAGGAATCTTGCATTAAGGCTTTAAATGAGTTTTGGCCTTTACCAATACCTTTATAACTGATGTGAATGCGGGCATCGAACATTGGGTAATAAACATTAATCCAATAAGGGTTTTCAGGCTTCTCTCCAAAAACAGCAGTGTCGGTATAAATTTTAGCACAAGAGGCATATTCAAAAGTATAAGGAGCTCCTTTTGCTTGATATGGAATATAGGTTTTATCCGGAAAATGCACTCTCGGATAACCGATTTGCTTTGGGGTATAATCGTCGTCGCAAGCCGAAAAGAATAAGCTTATACTACTAAACAACAGTATACTTAAGAGAGAAAATCGCATTAAAAATAATTTTTGGTGAACAAATGTGATGATTATTATGCGTAAAATGAAATCCTTCTATTTATACTTATTCTACCCTTTGTGTGAAGTTTTTGTTTCAGCGTCATTTGGTCATTCCGTTGAAGCGATTAACTTTGCACAACTCACCGCCAAATCCAACAGGATTGGCACAACATCATACCCACATGAAAGGAATTATTTTAGCCGGAGGTTCCGGTACACGTTTGCATCCCATCACCTTTGCGATTAGCAAACAAATTATGCCTATCTACGATAAGCCAATGATTTATTACCCGATGAGTGTACTCATGATGGCGGGTATTAAGGATATTTTAATTATTTCTACTCCCCACGACTTACCGCATTTTCAACGTTTATTAGGCGATGGAAAGCAATTGGGTTGTAACTTTCAATATGCAGAGCAAGCTGTTCCAAACGGACTGGCTCAAGCGTTTGTGATTGGTAAAGATTTCATCGGAACTGATAATGTAGCCTTGGTTTTAGGGGATAATATTTTCTATGGAAGTGGCTTAGGAAATTTATTAGAAAGTTGCAATAACCCGGATGGAGGTTACGTGTTTGCGTATCATGTTAGTGATCCGGAACGTTATGGGGTGGTTGATTTTGATGCCAACAATAAGGTATTAAGTATAGAAGAAAAACCAACTCAACCGAAATCAAATTACGCAGTACCGGGCTTGTATTTTTATGATAATTCAGTGGTTAAAATTGCTGAAGAATTACAACCTAGTGCTCGCGGTGAATACGAAATTACAGACGTGAACAAAGAATATTTACGTCGCGGAAAATTAAAAGTAGCTATCTTAAATCGTGGTACAGCTTGGTTAGATACCGGCACTTTTGATTCATTAATGCAAGCATCGCAGTTTGTTCAAGTAATCGAACAACGTCAAGGTTTGAAAGTGGGTTGTATCGAAGAAATCGCCTATCGTAAAGGATTTATCACCAAAGAACAACTAATTGAAATTGCCAAACCATTATTAAAAAGCGGTTACGGCACTTATTTAATGAATTTAGTAAAATAATACCCCTAACTCAATATACCGCTAAAGTGCATGGTATATCAGGGGTAGGTTGTATCTTTGTTTAAATAATAAAACATGAAAGTAGCTATCTATGGCAGGTTAGTTAAGGAAGCAGATGGTCCTTTTTTTCGACTGCTATTTGAGTTGTTGGAGCAAAATAAAGTATCGTATACCATTTACGAACCGTTTTATAAGCAATTGATGCAGCGCGAATTATTGGCTGCCGGTGCCGCCATCTTTAATTCCCATGCCGAAATATGCAAACAAGAAGTAGAAATTCTATTTAGCCTCGGTGGCGATGGAACTTTATTGGATACCCTGGCTTTAATTCGTGATTCCAATATTCCGATTTTAGGTATTAACTCAGGTCGTTTAGGGTTTTTAACTGGCATTGGTAAAGAGAACATGCGCGAAGCCGTGGATGAAGTATTGAACGGGCGCTTTGTTGTAGATAAGCGTAGTTTAATTCATTTAGACAGTAACAAACCATTATTTGAAGAAGCCCATTTTGCCTTGAATGAATTTACCATTCATAAAAAAGATACCAGTTCAATGATTATCATTCATACCTATTTGAATGGTGAATTTTTAACTTCTTATTGGGCGGATGGTTTAATTGTATCAACACCAACCGGCAGTACGGCTTATAACTTGAGTTGTGGCGGTCCTATATTGGTTCCATCTTCCGACAATTTCGTAATTACGCCAGTAGCGCCTCACAACTTAAACATACGTCCATTGGTAGTGCCTAGCAATTCTATTCTTTCATTTGAAATTGAAGGACGTACCGATCAGTTTTTATGTACTTTGGATTCACGCATCGAAACCATCGATCCCAGTTATCAGTTAGCGGTTCGTAAAGCTGATTTTTGCATACAATTG
>JAHEYX010000178.1 GCA_023251415.1 Chitinophagales bacterium | reverse complement strand
TTATATAGATAAACTTTACGACAACATAAAGAGAACAGGAATTAAACAGCAGAAAAATGGAAGGAAATCGCCCTATAGAATATTAGCCGGCACTTAACCTGACGGCTATGGGCTAAAGCCCGATAATGTTTTTGTGTTGTGATTTGTATAGAATGGAATCATCTTTTAGTATAATAGACTGATTTTATTAAAGAGCTTATACAACATGCTAATTCAATAAAGCTACTTTTAAGGATGTGCTCCTTTTGTTTTTTCCTATGCTCCTCTTTTTTCCTAGTATGTTCCAAAATTTTCTGACCATGCTCCTATTTTTTCCGAGTATGCTCCAAAATTTTTTGACCCTGCTCCATTTTTTTCCGCGTATGCTTCAAAATTTTTTGACCCTGCTCCTCTTTTTTTCAAGTTTGCTCTTAAGTTTTTCGACCCTGCTCCTCTTTTTTCCACGTATGCTCTTAAATTTTTCGACCCTTCTCTTCTTTTTTCCGCGTATGCTCCAAAATTTTTTGACTCTGCTCCTCTTTTTTTCTAGTATGAACCAAAGTTTTTTACCCCTGCTTCACTTTTTTCCGAGTATGCTCTTAATTTTTTTGACCTTGCTATTCTTTTTTCCGAGTATTCTGCAAATAATGCTTACCTCAAACTTTCTAAAACATAGCATTTACTTTTTTTTCTAAAAGTTTTTGTGAGTTGAAAGTTCTTTCAAAATTAAAAAATCGTACTTCCTGCCTTTTTTGTTTTGCATGCTCCTTTTCGAAATTGGTCTGTTCCTTTTCAAAATCACTTTGTTCCTTTTCGAAATGAGGATGCTACTTTCCAAAACCCGTCTGCTCATTTTCGAAATCAGGCTGCGACTTTTCTAAATCACTTTGCTCCTTTTCGAAATCACTTTATTCCTTTTCGAATTCGGTATGCTACTTTTCTAAATCAGGCTGCTACTTTTCAAAACCCGTCTGCTCATTTTCGAAATCAGGCTGCTACTAAAAATTATCAGTCTGCTACTAAAAATTACGAGGATGCTCCAAAAAATTATCGGTATGCTCTATAAATTATGAGGATGCTACCATTATCAATTCTTCCGTCATAAACAATCAATTCGGTTTTGTACTAAAGTATTTACGACTCCGAGGCGGATTTCGGCCTCCATCCGCCAAAACTATCTTATCGCTTTTACATAACATTATGAACGACGCTGACGGCGGACTTCGGCCTAGCGGCCTCAACAATTCTCCATTCTCAATTCTCCATTATCAATTACATTTATTTGTATTTAACCTTATCTTTGGTTTATGAATCCAATTTTTGACGAAAATGATGCCTGGAATGAAAGTCCGCAATTGGCTTTACAACGCGCTTTTGAGCTGCCGGCAACGGATAATATGGCTTGGAACGAAATGAAATTGCTTTTAGAACAAGAATTACATTCCTTATTGAAAAAGCAACCCGAAAAATTAAAACATATTCTTTATCGTATCGATGTCAATGAAAAACTGGCTGCTGCAGCTATGGCTAGTGAACATCCGGCTCAGCAACTTGCAGCTTTAATAATTGAACGACAAATTCAAAAGGTGAAAAGTAGAAACGAAAATTCTTAATTAATCTGCTAAAGCCGTATTGAAAAACGCTAACCAAGGCTTGATGAGCTTTGCATGAGCAATAAAATTCTTGCAGAAATCGGGTGAAGTGATATCCTTATCGCTAAAGGAATGCGATACAATCCAACTCTTGTGTTTTAAATAGTGAATGGCAGCATTAGTTGCATCATATCCTTTTGGCGTGGTCTTTAATTGCTCGCCTTCTATTTTAGGAAATGCTGCTTTGAAACTGTCTTTCTCTATGATCTTCTTAAACTGCTTGAAGTTGTAATCAATTTCTTGACGCACCTTAGCCATGGCCGCCGGCTCGGGTTGCCACAAACCACCTCCCATCATGCTTTTTCCGGGTTCGAGGTGTAAATACCACCCGCAATAATTGGAATTCTTGCCTCCGGGTGCATAATAAGCAGCGAAATTGGTTTTGTAAGGTGATTTATCCTTGCTAAAACGCACATCACGGTTAATTCGGAACAAACACGATTTGGCTTCTACTCCGGCTAATAAAGGATCTATTTTGGCTAGTTCGTTAATGATGGTTTCGCTTAACGCAATAAACTCTTCGCGTGCCTGATCATAACGCTTACGATTGGCATCAAACCAAACCTTGGTATTATTCGCCTTTAATTGTTTCAAAAACTGCAGTGTAGTTGGAGAAATCATAGCCTTTATTTTTTTAAATCAAGTATTGTTTGTGTAGGATCGGCAGCGGCAAAAACAGCATTTCCGGCAACCAGTACATCTGCGCCTGCCTCAACAATAGCGCGGTAATTGGATAAACCAACTCCACCATCTACTTCTATTAAAGCTTTGCTGCCTTGTTGCTGCAAGAGTGCTTTAAGTTCCTTAATTTTATTCAAGGTGTTTGGAATAAATTTTTGTCCCCCAAAACCCGGATTCACACTCATTAAACAAATAAGATCAGCCTCATTCACCACTTCCTTCAGTGCCTGCACAGGCGTGTGCGGATTAACAGCAATACCCGCTTTCATTCCGGCTTCACGAATACCTTGTAAGGTGCGGTGCAAGTGCGTACAGGCTTCGATATGAACCGTTAAATGATCGGCCCCAACCTCTTTAAACGGAGCTATGAAGGCATCGTTGTTTACAATCATTAAATGCACATCAATCGGCTTTTTACAGGCTTTGCGAATTGATTTCAAAATGGGCAATCCAAAAGAAATATTCGGAACAAATACGCCATCCATCACATCATAATGCAACCAATCGGCATCACTGGTGTTAATAAAATCAATGGCTTTATCCAGGTGCATAAAATCGGCTGATAAAAGAGAAGGAGCAATTAAATGTGACATGTGCTGATTAGGTTAAGCGCAACTATTTTTTAAATTTTGGCGTTTACAAAAGTACTATTTTTAGCGAATGAGAAAGTCCGTTTTTTTACTTTGTCTATTTAGCATCACGCTACTCTTTTTAGGTTGGCGAAATTATTGGAGCCCGGCAATAACTGCCGATGGTTATACCAATATGAGCTGTTTCATGAAGAGTTGGAATGAACACGGCTTAGCAGCATGTAAAGGTGCTCCATGTTATACCTTTGGCGCTCCGGGTGATCGCTTCCTCCCCTATTTTCCCGGGCCCATTGATGAATCCGGTAAATGTTATTACACTTCCTTTCCGCCCTTCAGTTTTATACTTACCTATTATTATTTAAAAGCTGTTCCGTTTGTACCCCAACAAACTGCGTTACTTTGGCTCAATTTAATACTGCAATTGGCGGTGGCGCTATTGGTAATGCTGCTAACCCGTTTTTTACTGCGCAAAGCCGGCAACTTCTCAGCAAACATTAGTGCACTAAGCAGCTATAGTTTGATTTTGTTTACCCCAATTAGTTTTCATTTTTTTACTACTTATTATTTTATCGAAAATGGGGCACTGGTCTTTTGGTGCTTAGCTACTTATGCCGGACTTTTATATTTCAACAGCCTACAATCCAAAACTCACATTACTCGTATTCGTGTTTTCTTTTTATGCAGTTTAGCACTACTTTGTTATACCGAGTTAATCGGCTACTTCTTAGCTGCTGCATTAATGGTGGTGATTTATTTAAAAGCAAACACCATTGAAAACTATAAAAAAGAATTGGCAGCTATTTTAGGTGTTACACTTTTTATTGCACTGGTAACCTTTTTACAATACAGCAGTATCAATGGCACTGCTGCATTTTTGTTTCACATCAAAACACGTTTGGTAGGGCGTAGCGGATGGTTTGGTGAATCGTATTCAGAAAGCGGTATGAGCTGGTACAGCCTTGCCTTGTATAAAAATGCGTGGGCTTTATTACAACATGGGTTTTTACCGCTACTACTTTTACTTATCGCTTATACAGGTTCAATAAGTATACGCAAAGGCGAATCTACTTGGAAGCATTTTGACATTGCTACTGCTGAATTGTTGCTGCTTGTAGTCCCTTATGGTTTACATACTTTACTCTTTATTAATGCCAATTTATTGCACGAACAGTTAATTGTAAAAGCCATTGTTCCATTAAGTGTTTTATGTGGCGTACGAATCGCTAAACTCAATTTTCAAAACGAACGCTGGTTTACACGTGGCAACTTATTGCTGGTATTGGCCTTGCTTATTAGTGCCTTACAAACATCGTTTTTATTTCTAGAGTTGCCTTTCGAAACTGAACAACAAAAAATTGGCGCTGAAATAAAAAATAAAATTCGACCAACACAAACACCGGTATTGAAAGTGAATACACTTCAACACGACTTTGGTCCTAATTTATTTTACTACAGTGGACGTAACATAGCATTAGTTAAAGACAATGCCGCATTAGACTTAATTAGCAGCAAAATACCCTCGGATAGTTTAGTGGTTTGGCAATTGGATGAAGATTGGAAAATTAAAACGCACTAAAATTTTTCGCAAGGCTTAGCTACGGCATCTAAAAAGTCGAAGGCATCGGTACAGTCGTTGGTGCTTACTATACGTGTTACGTATCCTTTTTTATCGAACACTAATTTTACGGCATAAGCACCGGCTCCAATCGAACCGTTTAAGTAAATAAACAAGTATTTTTTTGTTCTCGATAAGTAAGCTTCGGCCGGCATAAACTCGGCACAATGTTCTACTTCGAATAAATTTTTATAGGCTGATTTCGGAATGAGTAATTTCTTTTTATTCCAATAAATGGTAATTGACTTTATCACTTTTGTTGGAATTTCACAATCGTTGCCATAAGCTTTTTCACCATCGATTGTATTACGGCAAATTATTTTATCGATTACTCGTTTGCCTTTGCTGGTTTTATAAACAGTGTCGTAAAAATGATAGGTATGACCTTTGGGTTTGAATGAACCTACTTTAATTTCGATGACTATAGTTTGTAAGGATTTGGTGCGGTACTTAAACACCAATGAAGTATCGGTACATTTTCTACCCTTGATGGCTTCCAGCTTGTGCCGGTTTTGAATAAATATCGAATCTTTGGGCGTACGCAAATAGCTGAGTAATTCGGCTTTATGCGGCCAGCGCTTTGGAATTTGCGCTTGCACCACTAAGGTACAACAACACCAGATAAAGATTAGTAAAAAAGATTTCATGCAGTGGTTTTAATAGAAGGTTAAGCGGTCAACAAACTACAACCGCGGATATCGCTGTTATCAGAACGGCCACTTACTTCAAAGCTGCCATCTTCGAACACTTTACCAATGTCATCGGTTGCAATAAACGCGCAACTGTGTTGATTAGCTAAATCGATACAATTTATACAACCGCTTTGCAGATTTGGTAATAATTCAAACGGATCATACATATCACGTATCAGCATTTTCATCCAAGGCGGAGTAATAAAGCGGCCTGCTTTAGGAGCATAAGCCTGTGATAATAACTCGGTCATACCATACTCTCCATGAATTTCATCAAGTTGAAAAGCAGCTTTAAGGCGCTGGTGAACGGCTTCACGGGTAAGTTCTTTTTTACGCCCTTTCATTCCTCCGGTTTCGATTACAGTAGTATGCTGTAAGGGCATGGCATATTGATCAGCAAAATCGAGCAAGGCAAAGGTTACACCAATTAGCCAAGTTGCTTGTTGCTGTTGCTCATTGGCAGCTAGCACTTGTTGCAATTGATCGGTATTGTTAAGGTAAAAGCCGTTATTGGGATGGCCACTGCATTCCATCAAATGCTTCATCATATAAACCAAAGAAGAATTGGATCGTTCTAAGTAAGAAGGTAACAAAGCTAAAAAACACCAGTCGCGCGGATTTCCATAACGCAGTTTAAATCCTTCTAATAGGGTTGCCTGATAAGCTGCTAAATCAGGTATTAAATGTCTACTGGTTTGCATTCCGGTTGTACCGCTGCTTTCAAAAACTAATTGTGCTGCATTATTTTTTGCCAAAACCTGATGCGTTTTAAAAAAGGAAATCGGCAAAAAAGGGATTTGTGCAATTTGATTAACCTGCTGTGGATTGATTCCCAAATGGTGCACGTAGTCTTCGTAAACGGCTACTTCTTTTACTTGTTGTTGAAACAAGCGGATTGCTTTCGATTCAAATTCGGCAGTTGAATTGAGTTGAAAAATAGTGGAATCAAAATTCATTATCAACAAAAATAAAGTGTAGGCTTGAACTGCCAATAAATAAACACAATAGTTGATAACAAATCAGCGTTAGCAAGTTAGAAAAGTAAATGCCGCTGCTTCGAATTTGGTCAATGCAAAATTTCTTTTTAGGTTTACAAAAATTAGTCACATGTATAAACTCATTGGTATTGTATCTTGCTTATTCCTTTTTACATTTGGAACCAGTGCTCCGGAAGCTAATCGTATTTATTGGAAAGAGCGTTCCTTATTAACGCTTGCTGATTTTAAAAGTGTTAAGACAGCGCCAGATGGCAGCGGTTATAAAGCTTTAAGTCAATTAGGTATTTCCTACAATTACAGTGAGAATACAGGCGCAATACACTTTAAAATAGAATCTTTCTTCAATAAAGACAAATCGTGGATTTTGAAAGATGCAAGTAACGATAGCATCTTACTGCATGAGCAGATTCATTTTGCCGTTTGCGAATTACATGCACGTTACCTCCGAAAAAAAGCAAGTCAAACAAAATTTGCAGCAGGCAAAGTAGGCCC
>JAHEYX010000177.1:5961-6707 GCA_023251415.1 Chitinophagales bacterium | reverse complement strand
ATAAGCATCCCAGCATATACCATTGCATAAAAACGGTACTTGACGTTCAACAGTATCTTTAGGCATTGATAAGAACAAGAGTTTAAACAATACTGCACCGTGTTTAAATCCACCTTTCATCTTCGTAACATCCGGATTGTTGTGATCAGCCCAAACCTGACCAATCGTATAACCGGCAATATCGTTGAAAAAACCAACTGCCCATGCACCGGATTGTCCGAAGGATTGTTTTTTAGCTAATTGATAAGGTTTAACCGGAGCTTCTTTGGTTAATCCATGAAATCCTTCGCGACCATTATTGGTATAATGTTGCCAAGGCATGTGGTACCAACCTCGTTTCGTATTTTCTTCTACCCGGAAATCTACGGCAGTATTTCCTTCGAAACAATAATTGCGCACACTTAATAAAAACTTGCGCCAATCTTTTTTATAATCGATGGAATAAAAATCAGGCAATGCCGGTGTAGGTAAAGTAGTAGGATAACTTTGACTGAGTTTAAATACTTTTTGTCCGGGCTTTAATTGAGATGGATTCACCATGAAACCGAAATCAGGAAAGGGATCGTTGGCTGAATTAGAATCGGTAACCGCAGCTTCATCGGCTACTTTTGGTTTACATGATTGATACAATAGGAAGCCGGCAAAAATGGCCAGAAAGGCAAAGACAGGTAAGCGTTTTAACATTTGAATTTATTTTAGTGGTTAATAATTTCAACAAAAACATAAATAATAAGTAAGCTGCGCAT
>JAHEYX010000177.1:592-5951 GCA_023251415.1 Chitinophagales bacterium | reverse complement strand
ACTATAAATTCAAGCGTCCCAATAACGAACTTGAACTATTGTAAAATCGTTAATTAGAGGAAACGATTTAGGAAGAGTTTCTATTCAAGCGTTGCAAACATAATCAAACATTTTAATAAAACAAGCACTTCAATAAAAATAATAATTTCGTGTGTTTAGTAAAATATTGCATTAAATATATTTAGATACTTAAAAGTTTAATAAAATTGAAGGTATACCATTACTATTCAAGTTATTAGTAAACGTTATAAGTATCGGCTTTAATAATTGCTGCGTTGTATGCGAAAATAATTGACGGCAAATTGAAATCCGATAAAGCCTATGAAATAAATTCCGGCCATATTATTAATCTCGTCATCTGATTTAATGAGTTGTGCAACAGCTAAACAACCAATGCAAAATAAAGCGATGGTATAGTACAGGAATAAGTTCTTGAATTTCGCTTCAGCAAACATAGCACTAAAGGGTATCACCATTGTTAATGCAAATAAACTTATGGGTTCAAAAAAAGTGTAATCGGTAAACAGCACCATAGCCAACGAAACAATAAAAGCAACTAATGAAATGGCTACAAAATTAGAACTGCGAATTTCGTTTTTATCGAGCAGGTGTTTACCAAAAGGATTGAGGCGTAAGAATAAATTACTGAGTGGTGTTATAAGCCAAGTAGAGAAGGCAATAATACCCAATAAGTAAACTAGCGGAGTTAAAAACAACTCCAATGTAGCATTTGTTTTAGCCGCTTGTTTTAAAAATTGAGTAAGTAAATAAAATCCAATGATAACACCCCATTGGTATCGTTTGGTAAGGTTACCTAACCAAAAAGCATACTTCAAAAACAAACGATAAATAGCGTAACGCGCTTTTAAAGCTTCTATCATGCCACCTTGCGCAAACGACATGTTAGGTTCAATCTTGAGTGCTTCTCTAAAATGTTCTAACGCTTTTTTAGCATCTCCTTTTTCTAATAAACCACAACCATAATTGGCGTGCGTATAAGCATTGTTAGGATCTTCACGCAAAGCCCCTTCAATCGTATCAGCCGATTCTTGTTTCTTGTTCAACTTTAACAATGCAGTACTTCTGGTGTTTAAAGCTAGTAACGAGGCAGCATCCAGTTCTAAAGCCTGATCTGCCAAATCCAATGCCTCTTGGTATTTTTTGCGATTTAATTTTACCATGGCCCAAATTGCATAGTAATGAGCAGTTTGAGGTTCTAAGGCAATCGCATGTTGAATCAATGATTCGGCTTTATCATACGCGTTGCGGTGTATGGCAATGCGTGATTTCATGAAAAACAAATGACCAATGTCGGGGCGTTGAAATATGGCTGTGTCGATTAAGCGATCGGCTTCATCCAATTCATCTTGTTGAAACTTTACTTCAGTCATTAACGACAAAGCTTCAACAGCATTAGGGTCTTGTAGAAGCAATTGCTTTAAAACTTGTTCAGCATCAGAAAAGCGCTTTTGTTGAATCAATAATTCGGCGCGTTGCAACAGTGCATCCATACTTATTTTTTTATTTTTAAATGCGCCAGTATATCATCATACAATCCGGTATCATTGGCATATAAGGCAAAGTTCTTAGCAGTGGCAAACCACTCTTGTGTTGAAGGACGATGTTTTTTGGCTGCTTGAATTAAATCAGCAGTAGCAATTGGCTTAGGCACTCCGTCTAAAAAGGCGGCTTCTAATTTAGCTTCAATGGCAATATCAATTACTGCTTCTAAATCGGCACCACTGTAATGTTCTAACTTTTTAGCTACTTGTAAATAATCAATTTTTTCGATGGGCTTATTGTTTAGTTTCAATTGCAAAATAGCTGCACGTGCTTCTTCATCTGGTGTAGGAACAAAGATAATACGATCGAAACGTCCCGGTCTGCGAAAAGCCGGATCTAAATGCCAAGGGGTATTGGTTGCGCCTAAAACCAAAATGCCATCGTTGTTATTATCAACGCCATCGAGTTCTTGCAAAAATTGATTAATCAAATGGCGACCGCTGCTTTGTTTCATATCACTGCGACTAGCACCGAGTGCATCTATCTCATCAAAGAACAAAACGCAAGGGGTGTTTTGACGTGCAATTTCGAAAATAGCGTGCAAGTTTTTTTCACTGTTGCCAATCCACATGTCTAAAATATCGTTTAAGCCAACACTGATAAACTTTGCGTTCACTTGTCCGGCAGTAGCTCGCGCAATATAGGTTTTGCCACAACCCGGAGGACCGTATAATAAGATACCTCCGCCGGTTTTCTTACCGTAAGCTTTGTACAAATCGGCATGTAATAAAGGCTTGATTATTTTTAAATCGATTTCCTTTTTTACATCTTGCATTCCGCCAACATCACTAAAATTAATTTCCGGTTTTTGAATAAAAATAGCAGCTTCATTAGGTTCGTCGTAATTGGGTTCGGGCGCTTCCATTCCACTCATGCGCAGTGCTTTATCCAATTCTTCGTCCTGAATAGCCGGATTAATTTCTAAGGCCATTTTGTAAATTTCTGTAGCACGTGAAATCGACTGTTCACGCAATAAAGCTTTGGCATGCAACAATAAAAGTTCAATATCAGTTGCGTCCTGTTCAAGGCATTCTTCTAAAATCACATTGCAGGTAGAGTATTCTTCTTTTAAGAAATACACTTTTGCCAAGCCTACTTTATATTTAATTTCAGCAGAAAGTTTAATAAGCTCGAGGTATTCGGTTTCAGCTTCAGCTAAACATTTGGCTTGAATTAAAGTTTCAGCCAAATGTTGTTTTAAAGGCAAATTATTGGGTGAAAACTTTAAGGCTTCACGCAGGTTGTTTATAGTTTGGTCGTCCATGATTCGGTTGCTTTTATTTTGATCGTATAAGCAGTAAGCTAATTAAGGCCATGCAAGTTAAGAAGAATAAGTTTGCTGAATAAGGAATCACCATTACTAAATGAAATACCTCCATACTATTCAATTTTGTAAATAAAGAAAAAAGGCAATACTTGTTGAAATACAAGCACTGCCTTTATTATTTTAAAGTTATTGCTATTAGAATAATCCTTTCACTGTTTTCATTACATCACCTAAACCATCGCCACCGCTTAATGAGCCAATGATGCTTTGTATATCAAAGCTTTGATCATTGGGGTCATTGGTTTTATGTACGAATTGATTCATCACTTGCGGGATAAGATTATTCACTACTCCACTCGCTTGATGGGTATTTAATCCAAACTTGTGCATTAAATTTCCGGCAATAGTAGTGGTCATGTCTGCAACAACTGCATGTTGGTGAGTAGTATTATTTTGAAATAAACTGCTTAGTGCTTCTACTCCATCATTGTTCACTAGTCCTTTTAAATGATTCATAATACCTATTGCAGCAGTAGCTATTGCGGCATCATTGTGTTCGTTAGGTATAGCCGAATTGTTGATTATGGCTGATCCAGCATTGTCACGAACAAGTTGCAGCAAATTATCAAACATAATTGATGGATTTAGGAAAGTTCGTAAACGTATTACAATGGAATATTACCATGTTTTTTACGCGGCAAGTTCACTACTTTATTTTCAAGCATGGCAAAAGCTTTCATTACTTTTAGACGTGTTTGACTCGGAACTATCACTTCATCAATAAATCCGCGTGCTGCTACACCATAAGGATTAGCAAACTTTTCGGCATACAAATCAGTTTTCTCTTTTAAAGCCTGAGCAGGATCGGCAGCCGCGTCGATGTCTTTTTTAAAGATGATTTCAACGGCACCTTTAGCTCCCATCACCGCAATTTCAGCAGAAGGCCAGGCATAGTTCATATCGGCACCAATGTGTTTACTGTTCATTACATCATAAGCGCCACCATAAGCTTTACGAGTGATAACAGTAATTTTTGGAACCGTTGCTTCACTTAAGGCATACAATAATTTAGCGCCGTTGGTAATGATACCATGCCATTCTTGATCGGTGCCCGGTAAGAAACCCGGAACGTCAACCAAAACCAACAATGGAATATTGAAACAATCGCAAAAACGAACAAAACGAGCCCCTTTACGACTGGAATTAATATCTAATACACCGGCTAATACAGCAGGTTGATTGGCTACTATACCGATACTGCGACCACCAATGCGTGCAAAACCAACAACGATGTTTTCACGTAATTCATTGCCATTGCTTTCGTAAGCATAGACAGGAGCTTTATCTTCACAATTTTGCGGTATATAGCTTAATAATTTTTTTACATGGTTAATGGCATCTAATTCATTGCTACAAGCAAAATGAGTAACTCCACTTTTTGAAGCATGCGTAGCAGCACCACCTAATTCTTCGCTGCTCACTTCTTCGTGTGTAACCGTTTTAACCACGTTAGGTCCGGTAACAAACATATAAGATGTTTTTTCGACCATTAAGATAAAGTCGGTAATAGCAGGTGAATAAACGGCACCACCGGCACAAGGTCCCATGATAGCGCTCAGTTGTGGAATAACACCACTGGCAATGGTATTACGATAAAAGATATCGGCATAACCGCCTAAAGAAACCACGCCTTCTTGAATACGTGCACCACCGGAGTCGTTAAGACCAATCAGCGGAGCACCATTTTTAAGAGCAAGGTCCATTAGTTTGCATATTTTTTCGGCATGGGTTTCACTTAAAGAACCACCAAAAACGGTAAAATCTTGGGAGAAAACATAAGTAAGACGGCCATTAACGGTTCCGTAGCCGGTAACAACACCATCGCCGAGGTAGATTTCCTTTTCCATTCCAAAATCCTGACTACGATGGGTAACGAGCATACCGATTTCTTCAAAAGAGCCTTCGTCGAGCAGCAAGTCGATACGTTCGCGAGCTGTTAATTTACCTTTTTTATGTTGAGCAGCGATACGTTTTTCGCCACCGCCTAAATGAGCTTCTGCAATTTTAGCAGCCAGAATAGCAGTATGTTTTTGCATGATTTAATTTTGATGGGAAGCAAAAGTAAGGATTTTGAAAAATAAGTAAAGTAAAACGAGAGAATGTTTTGAGGGAGGTGTTAAAAGAAAAGAAGGGGAAGGGTAAAAAGAGAGGAGCAAATTGAAACGAGGTTGAATAGTAGAAATGGAAAGCCTATTTAAGTAATATTTAGCAGAATAACAAAGTTTTATTTAAGCGGATGAAGTTTTAAACTTCTTATCAACAATTTACCAATAATTAGCATAATAGTACATTCATTTAATATTCAATTTCAATGTTTTAATTAAATAAGCTAGGTAAATTGGCTTAAACAACTAGTTATTATAGCCTAGTGATAAAAATTCGTTAACATTAGGATACTATTTTTGCGAGCGATTGAAGAAATGGAGCGGAAGAAATTGACGCAGGTCAATCAAAAATCTAACAACTACC
>JAHEYX010000177.1:0-582 GCA_023251415.1 Chitinophagales bacterium | reverse complement strand
AAAACAGACAAACACAAAGCATTATAATTTAAGTACTTCCAATTAAAACAAACAAACAAAATATGAAATCCATTTACCGTTATCTTTCAGTCCTCCTTGTCTTTACGGCAATGCTGTTTGCATCCAATGAAAGTTGGGCGCAATTGTATGTGAATACCTTTACCGGAACAGGAGCTTGTCCAACTCAAGGTAATACGCCAACTGTAGCAACAAATGCTACCGGTGCGGCTTTAAGCAGAAGTACTATAACATGTACCACAGCCAATAACGTTGCGAATTCAACTACTTTAAATGTAACTTCAAGTGTAAACACTTCATCCTATTTAGAGTTTTCGGTTACAGCCAATGCCGGTTATCAATTGAATTTAACTTCAATGTCCTTCTTGAGACAAGGAAGTGCTAGTGCACCAAATCAATTGGATGTAAGATATAGTACTAATGGATTTACATCGAATACTGCTTGGGGAGCCGCTCCAGTTACTCCAACTGCAGGTACAGTTGCAACATGGGATTTTACAGACTTCTCAACAGCAGCCGGTGGAACAGTTACATTTAGAATTTACCCATACGGAACTACTCGTT
>JAHEYX010000176.1:6031-6727 GCA_023251415.1 Chitinophagales bacterium | reverse complement strand
CTACACTTTTATTTTGAGCGGCTAAAGCTATTCCGTTATGCCAAGCATTCGGGTAAATTGGGTCATACAAATCAACTTGTCTTGAAGCTTCAAGTATAGCATTGGGGCCCGCAGCAGTTCCGCTTTGATAAGACACCGTCACTTCCCAAGGAACCGGTATTAGTACTAATTTAGCTTCTTCTGTATTAAATGGAAGGCCAAAAATGCCTGTTTCATTGGAAGCAGGATCATTAGGATTAAAGTTTTTAAGCTTTTCACTTAGTTTAGTTTGCTTCGCCATAATGCTTATTAATCGTTTTGTTAAGGCTAATCGTTAACAAGGCCTCTTCCTTGCTTTTTAATTTTATTTTCAGCCAGTAATTCGTTTTTAATTTTATCAATCACCCCATTCACAAAATCTTTGCTTTTTGGTGTGCTGTAAAGTTTCGAAATATCGATGTATTCGTTGATGGAAACTTTGATTGGAATATTGGGAAAATAAAGGAGTTCAGCTAAACACATTTTCATTACAATCATATCAATTTGAGCGATACGATCGGCATCCCAACCTTTTAGTTTCGGATGAATCAATGAACTGAATTCAGCATCATTATCTACTGTAATTTGAAATAATTTATCGCTGAATTCGTTGGCTTCATTCGCTTCAATATCATTCACTTCAATTTGACCGCTTTGTAAAATTTCTTCTACTCTTCG
>JAHEYX010000176.1:0-6021 GCA_023251415.1 Chitinophagales bacterium | reverse complement strand
AATTCTTCTACAACAAAGTCAAATGTTTCATTATTGTACATGATGTTATGGTACAAATGAATGAGCATTTTAGAAACAGTAACACGATCCGGATTTTCAATCGCAATGAACTGTTGGTATTGCTCATCTGCGATCAAATCCATGTATAATTTTCGCACTAAATCCTGATCAACTAAGGAGGCTAATTTGTGTTTTTCAACAAAATTTTTCAGCACTTCTACATTAATTAACTCCTGCATCAACTCGTTTTCATACAAGGTAGTACTCACCTGTTGACGACGATTTTGCTGTAATTGTTTGGTGCGTTGATTTTGTAAATCATCTAAACAATAGGCAGCAACCCGGGTAAGAAAGTAAATATTAAAATAGAGTACTTTATCGGTTACAGTAATTGTAGTCCGAAGGTTCTTTAACTGTATTCGAAAATCGATGTCCGTATTCTGAGTAGCAGCATATAAGGCTTGCATTACTTTAATACGAATATTTCTGCGGCTGTATAACATATTTTTAATTAAGAACTTTCAATAAAACAGTGCATTTCAATTTTCAAAACTGAAAATCAAACACGTCAAAACACTCCGATATCGATTATAAATTAGATTTCAATTTGGCTATTTGCTGAATTCTGGCTTCTGCCAATTTAATAGCAGCTGCTTGAGTAGTGATATTATCTTTTTCAGCTAAAGCAAAAATTTCAAGTGTACGATTATAAATTTGTTCTGCTTTACCCATAGCACGTTCGCGATTGTATCCTTCGCGTTCGGTAGCTACGTTAATTAATCCACCGGCATTAATCAAAAAGTCAGGTGCATAAACGATTCCTGCATTTTTAACCGCATTTCCATGTATAACTTCATCTTCCAATTGGTTATTGGCGCAACCGGCAATGATATTACAGGTTAAACGTTTCAAAGTAGCATCGTTAACTGTTGCTCCCATGGCACATGGAGAATAAATATCCATTTTCAAGTCATAAATGGCTTCCGTATCGATAACGTTAATTTTGAATTTATTCGCAAGTGCAGCAACCTTATCTGTATTGATATCGCAAACATGCACAATTGCTCCTTCTTTCACCAATGACTCTACCAAGAAACCGGCAACATGACCTGCTCCTTGAACGCCAACTACTTTTCCGGCAAGGGAATCATTACCCCAAACCTTTTTAGCAGAAGCCTTCATTCCTAAATAAGTTGTATAAGCCGTTACAGGTGAAGGATCGCCACTACCACCTAAATATTCAGGTACCCCGGTAACGTGTTTGGTTTCCATGGCAATGTATTCCATGTCCTCCTTATTGGTTCCAACATCTTCAGCAGTAATGTATTTTCCTCCCAAACCATTAACAAATTTACCGTATCTGCGCCATAATGCTTCACTTTTATCGGTATAAGAATTTCCAATAATTACGGCTTTACCACCCCCTAAATTTAAACCACTGATTGCTGCTTTATAAGTCATACCACGCGATAAGCGCAATACATCACGCAAAGCTTCAGCATCGTTAGTATAATTCCAAAAACGTGTTCCTCCAAGTGCAGGACCGCAAGTGGTGTTATGTATGGCAATAATCGATTTTAAACCGGAAGCGCTATCGTTGCAAAAAACCACTTGTTCGTGATCATTAGCAGAAATTTGTTGAAAAATATTCATAGAGTTGGGTGCTATAGTAGTGCTAGTCATAAGTTAGTTTTACTAATAAAGTTGCAAATGTAGCCTTTTTAGGCAAAGTAAGAAATCGTTTTCTATTCTTTCGTAAAAATACCCTTGTTTTTAAGCGGCAGTGCTTAAAATAAATAGTAAGCTTTTACAGCGAGACTTAAGCTTGTAGCACTCTTAGGGATAACTGCTTGCAAATCATCAGTCAACAATTGAACGGCGTAATTTTGATGACGAAAACCCACTGCCGTACCAATGTGGAAGCGGCCGTAACCACCATAAGCAACTTGTGGTTCAATTACAAGTTGATTTTTGGGATATGCCAATTGCTTGTTGAATCTGGCTTTTAGATATATATAGGGTAAGGCATGCGAATTAAATAAATTCCAAAAACCTAGACTATAGTTTTTATAGGAAATAGCTCCTTTTAACAATAGTGGTAGTTTAACCGTGAAATTTTCACCGGAAGTTTTAGGAAACAATAATTGATTTAAACTATCGATGCGCCCTGAATTGGCGGCTGCTTGGGTTTTAGACGTGAATATATCTTCCAAAATTAAGCCTTGAAAATGAATACTTGAATCAGCCTTATAATGAATTACATTCGAATTAAATTTAATTGCTCCCAAATCTGACCACCCTAAATTCAGTTGCCAAAAGCCTTTTTTTAAGCGAACGCCTCCCGAAATACTAGCACCTGTACCATTCCATTTGGCAATAGCTGCACCACTTGAAGTATCAGCACGGTCTACTTTAAATTGGTAATCCACATCAATATATTTACCTAATGACTCGGTAAAAACATCAGCCTTTGTCAAATCCAATTTATTGTATTGGCTACCTTGCAACAACGCCACATTCAAATAAAATTGGTGGTTAATGCCTTTTTTATTGAAAGTTTTAGCCAATCCAACTTGGTATTGATTGTAAGCCAATTGAGTGAGACTGGAATTACCCAGTACCGCTTTTTTACCAGCAAACATGGCGTTTCCACGGAATAAAAATTCGAATGCATCTGCTCCAAATTTCGCATCAACCCATTGTCTGTTTTGCAGACTAAAAGTCCAACAAGTGTTTTTTAAGAAACCGGAATCTTTATGCGAATAGAAACTGTAATTAATGGATGCATTGGTCTGTAAACCAAGTCGGTTGGTCGCTATCAGGTGTTTTGTAACCAGGTCTTTATCGCTAGTTTCGATTGCATTTTTGTAATAAAACTTGCTCGCAAAGTTGTTGTTGATAGCATTGGAGCCGTATTGCAAACCGGCATCAATAAAGAATGCTCGCGATTTAAACCAATAAAATCCACCAAATTCATATTCCGGTAATGCAATAGCAATTACTTCAGAACGCACAGCAATGCGCAATGGTTCAACAGCTAATACAATTTGGCAATAAAAAACAGTTAAAAATAAAACAGCCGCTAATGTTCTCATAATTAAAATGCGCTTACGTTATAGTTGAATTTCGCAGTAATATTGGTTTTGATCAGGTAGTTGTCATATATCTTTAAATATTGACCATTGCAAGTGCTTTGTTGTGATGTATTAAGTACAGCATTTACAATAGCGTGTTTCACCCGTTTCAAATTGGTCATTCGGGTTTGATTGACATTTAACTCAATTTTAGTTTCAACCGGTGATGTAACAACACAATTTGCTCCTAATCCTGCTGATGCTATGGTTGAATTCAATAACAGGTCATCAATTTTATTCCAATTTTCATCATAAACACTTAAGGTAATTTGGGCACTCAATGGAAATCCATTCATTAGATAAATGGTTAAAACACCATCTTTGATACGATCGGTTTTTGCCGGTGAACCCAAGGAGAAATCTAAGGTATCACGTATTTGTAAGCCGTTAGCGATGAACGACAATGGCATTTCTGTTCGCATATCTACATCCAAATTACTTTTGTAATAAACGAAGTCCTTGTAATAAAGCGCGTTTCCAGACGGATTGATACGTACTTGTCCGTTCATACTCAGTTGATCCGGCTTTAATTGAATAAGTTGTTTAATATTACTATTGTTTTCATCAATAGTCTGTGTAGTAATACTTGGTGTTAAAGGATGATCGGTTGCACGTGGCACATGCACATTATTACCAATTACCGGAGCAGTTAAGGCTAATGTACTGGAGGTCTTGGAATTGGTGGCCGTTAATGAATTAATTTTTGCTTGCCCGTCAATACCTATTCCATTAGCAATAGTCATATCAACTTTTATTTTTTCAGGATTGAAATTTCCACTTATTACTTTATTGAGTATGGTGAAAGGCACATTCGAAACCGAAATATTGACCGAAGTATCGCCTAAATAACCACGAGCATATTCAGGTACAATATTTTCCAGGGTATAAAACAAATATAAACTATCTGTTGCACGCAAGGTATCTGAGCGACCGGTAGAATCAATCCCCACTAAAACGGTGTCATAAAAGGTGTTGTGCATATTGTGATTAGGTCCGGTAAAATCAATGGTGTAACCGGCTAAATCAACCGTCCTGGAAATCGTTGAAAAACCTCCCCGTGGAGCCGGTTTTACAGTTGCCCCCATATCTACTTTCTCTCCAAACGGACTTAAAGCACAAGGCATTTTGTATCTGAAGTGAATAGAATCGGGCAAGCTGCTAAACACCTGCACACGAATATCACCTGACTTAATTTTTACAAAATCTACTTCTGCCCCCCCACTAACATAATTATAGGTTACTAATTGAGCTGTATCAATTAAGGATTGTGAAGGGAAAACGGCTATGGCTGAATCACAGGTTACATGGTATAAAACCATAGTAACTTGTAAGCCTTTGGAGGTATCTATAAGCACCGGATTACCATTGCTTCCGGGTGTCTTCATATTTAATAGTTGTGCTTCTAATACCCCTTCTACCACTTTACCTGCTAAATATATCGTATCAATAAAATGACTATGCGCCGGAATATGCGGAATAGTAAGTGAACCTACTACATTATGAAATTGGTCATTATTTTTAAACATGAAGGTTACAGAATCTAAGTCCACTGGTAAATCATTATCTCCATTGATTTGCATTAAGCCATTTTTTATCCAAGCTCGCGTGAACAAGTTAGATGCATTTAGACTGGTAGGTTGAGAAGCTATACCCGAAATAGCCGGTACAACTTGACTGGTTCCATTTAAAAATACAATCAATTGCAATTGCGGATTACCACTGGCTGAAGCCATACGACCTAAAGAATAGTAATAATGCAGTTGTTTAGAAGCTAATCCAATTGTACCAATGTTCATTGGATTCGAAAAAGTCGTATCCGGTATATGCATAACCAGTTCTGATAAATTCAAACCAAATAAGCGTGTTTTGTAAATTAACGAAATTGACTTATCCGAATTGGTATGAAGAAGCGTATCCGGTACTATATTATTGATACTCAATTCTCCACTCATCAAAGGTGCCAATAAATCGATATCCCAACTGTTGTGTTTATTTGTATCTCTTCGACAAGAACTAACAAAAAGCGCCAGACCTGCTATCACAAGCAGTACTTTTAGTTTAAAAATTGATTTTAGCATGAAGTTGATTTTTCAATTAGTGATGCAATAATAGCAGAAGTTGAAATTAAATTAAAATTAGACATTATTTTTTAAAACACGTCGGTATGTTGAATTTATTTTAAAACTTACTACTCAATCCGAGCTGGTTTCATATTTGCGTATTATTTTATATAATACTGAACAATATAGCTTTACAAAAAAAATTATTAAAAAAAATCACAAAATGCTTTTGTAATTTCACAATAGCTATTACTTTAGCGCAAACAAAAAATCACTTTAATATGAAAAAACTCATTTTATCAATCGCCATTTTGGTTGGCATTTCTTTCGCAGCTTCTGCAAATTCTTACAAATTAAACAACAATGCAATTGAAGCTTCTTACGCTTCTGCACAAGATGTTACTGCTGACTTGTCAGCTATGACACTTCAATTGACAACTGCTTCTGCTTCTGATGCTGCTAGCATTTTAGGTGGTGGTAGCTATACTAAAGGAGGTTATTTATTACGTGCATTCTTTTGTGGTAGCATCGGTTTACACCGTTATTACATGGGTACTAGCAAAAAAGCTTTATGGGCTTACTACTTGTGTATCCCAGTAGTTGGTGGTTTAGTAGGATGTATCGATTTCTGGTATGTTGTATTCAAAGGAGAAGATGCTTTAAGCAAATACTCTAACAGCGATAAATTTATGGCTTTCAGAGACTAATAAATTAACTTAGTTATTTAAAACGCCCATCCAAAAGATGGGCGTTTTTTTTTGCTACTATGCAACAAAATCCGGTTCCCGGTGGTCTTAAGTAATCGGTCAATTATTAAAATCCCCCCT
>JAHEYX010000175.1 GCA_023251415.1 Chitinophagales bacterium | reverse complement strand
TTGATTTCCGTTATGGTTCAGGCAAAGATTATAATGGCCCTAAATTATGGGGTAAAGACATTTTTGCCAATGCAGGTATTAACTTAACTGCACGTGCACGTTCCGGAGAGCCTTATACACGTCAAGGAAAAGTACGTAACGAAGCTTTGATTACACCAACCGGAACATTAGTATTGGTTGGGTCAATTAACGGTTCACGTTTACCTTGGAATTATAAATTTGATTTACGTGTTGATAAAACTTTCACTTTTGCTACAAAAAGTAAAACAGAAGGAAAGGCTAAAAAAGTATACGGTATAAATGCATATTTAACAGTTCAGAATTTATTGAACACAAAAAATATTCAGGCAGTTTACAACTATACCGGTAATGCTAATGATGATGGCTATTTGGGAAGCCCAGATGCTTCTACTACAATTTTAGCACAAACATCGCCACAAGCTTTTATAGATCAATATCAAATCAAAGTAAACAACCCGGATAATTATAGTTTGCCACGTCGCATTCGCTTAGGTGTAGTTTTCAATTTCTAATTAATTTTTCATCAACAACGATCGATATATGAAAAAAAGTAAATTTTTATTGCTGATGGCCATGGGAGCATTTGTTACCCAATCCTTATTTGCTGATCAAATTAAAGGGTTTAAGTCGTCTAAACCGACTCATCCTAAAAGTACTGCCGCAGGTTGTGCCTCTGCAACTGCCCAAATTGATTTGGATATCAATAACGTTCGTGCGTTAATCATGAACGGAGGCGACATGTGGTGGGATCGTGGTTTGGCTGTTGCTCGTTATGAAGTTCCAAAAATTGATCCACCTGGTTCTAAGCCTTCTGTAAGTAGCTTGTTTGCTGCATCCATATGGGTTGGTGGTATTGATAATGCCGGTAACTTACGTGTTGCTGCTCAAACGTATCGCCAAAATGGTAACGACTACTTCCCTGGTCCATTAGATGCTACCGGATCAATCGATGCGGCTACTTGTAATACATTCGATCGTTTCTGGAAAGTAAATTTAACAGATATTCAAGCATATAAGGCTATTGCTAATAAAGCTTTGGTTGGAAGTATGCCTAAAGTTATTGTTGAATGGCCGGCTAAGGGTAATACCGCTGTTGGAACAAATAACACACAAATTAATATCATTGACGAATTAGCACCGTTCCACGATGATGATGGTGATGGTTTATACGATGTCACTAAAGGTGATTATCCTGCATTTAATCCAACAGATACCACAGTATTTCCTGATCAAATGATATGGTGGGTTTATAATGATAAAGGAAATATCCATACAGAAACTACTGCTGATCCAATTGGTTTACAAGTAAACGCCACAGCTTTTGCTTATTCAACTAATGATGATATTAACAGCATGACCTTTTATCGTTATGATTTGTTCAACAAAGGAAACTACGAATTGGATAGTGCCTTTATTGCACAATGGGTAGATCCGGATTTAGGATGTGCAAATGATGATTACATCGGTTGCGATACCAGTGGTACCGCAATAGGTTCTGGTACAGGTTTAGGTATTTGTTACAATGCTGATGCGAATGATGAACCTTGTCCTGCCGGTTATTTAACGGATATTCCAATGGTAGGTATCGATTTCTTCCAAGGACCAAAAGATAAAAACGGTAATGTTCTTGGAATGACCGGTTTCTATTACTACTACAATACTACTCCATCAACTCAAGCCGATCCTCAAAATGCTGTTCAGTTTTATGGTTATATGACCGGAACTTGGAGAGATGGAACACGCTTTACTTATGGCGGAAATGGTCACTTAGGAACTAGCAATACGCACTTCGTATATGCCGATCAACCAAATATGTCAGGTAATCACGTAGGTTCAGGTTTACCTTATTGGTCAATGTGTAACCCAACCGTAACTCCTGGTGACTTACGTATAGTGGAATCATCCGGACCATTCCAATTGAAACCGGGTGCTAAACAAACCGTTACTGTTGGGGTAGTTTGGGTTCGCCCAATCCAATATCCTTGTCCTAATTTCTCTGTATTGTTAAATGCTGACAGAAAGGCGCAAGGTTTATTTGATGCTAATTTCCGTATTTTAAACGGACCTGATGCTCCGGATTTATCTATTAAAGAATACGACAAACAATTGGTATTGACAATTTCTAATCCTGCAGGTTCAAACAACATGAACGAAAGCTATAAGGAATTTGATAATACAATTATACCTTATGTAGGATCTGTTCCCTATACTAAAAAAGACACTTTAGAAGCTTCTTATACATTTGAAGGGTACCAAATTTTCCAATTGAAAGACCAATCTGTTAATGCTGCTGAACTTCATGATTTAAGTAAAGCACGTGAGGTTGCTCAAGTGGATATTAAAAATGGTGTAACTAAAATTGTAAACTTTACTAAAGACTTAAACATTAATGCGAACGTTCCTGTATTGCAGGTTACCGGAGCAGATCAAGGGATTAAGCACAGTTTTGTAATTAAATCGGATGCATTCGCCTCAGGTAATACCGATTTAATTAATCATAAAAACTATTACTTCATGGTAATAGCTTATGCTTACAACAATTACAAAGCATTCTCTGATGCAGATCCAACTTCACAAGATGATCCTTACAAACCTAGTCGTCGTCGCGTAAAAGTTTATACCGGTATCCCACATATTGTTACTCCTGAAAAAGGCGGAACTGTATTACATGCAAAATATGGTGATCAACCAAATATTACTCGAGTTGAAGGTTATGGTAACGGCGGTAATTTCTTGGATTTAACGCAAGAATCAGTGGATAAAATTTTAGCATCCGGTTTCTTGTCAGAACTCACCTATGACACATTAGGAGGTCCAATTGATGTTAAAGTAGTAGATCCAAAATTATTACAACCGTATTCGTATGAATTGTATTTACTAGATAGTACTTTAACTCCAAGAGATGCCAGCAAAAAAGACAGTATTAATGCAACTGCTTATTGGAAATTAGTAAATACTTCAACCGGCGAAACACGTTATTCTGCAAGTGATATGCGTCAAGCTAACGAACAAATTTTCGAAGATTGGGGATTCTCAGTTAACGTTAAGCAAATTGCCTATCCGGGAACGAAATTCAATTCCGGCGGATCAGTATTTAACTTGGCGGATAAAAACGGATTTATTGCTTGGAACATTGATTTAGATGTAAGCAAATTATGGTATAACGGTGTGCCTGATCAAGATGGAGATAATGAACAAAACTGGATTCGTTCCGGTACATATAAGTCAACTGCTAATGCTTCATGGTCTGATTTCGACATGAATAATTCAAGCCCTATTGATAAAGATGCAGATTATGAAAAGGTGGTTGAAGGAACATGGGCTCCCTATCGTTTATGTGCACATGTTCAATCCTTCCCTACTACAGGAGCGGATCTTCAAGCTGCAATTTTACCGGCATTTGATGCGGTTTCTGTAAATTCTAATGCGCATAAATTGCATAATTTACCTAGTGTAGATATCGTATTTACAAATGATAAATCGAAATGGACACGTTGTGTAGTTGTTGAAACAGACCCCGACATGTCGAGAATTAACGGCTTTACATCTAGCTCTCCACACTTGCAAGCAAGAAAACATGATTCATGGAAAAGCTATAATGACGTAAATGCAGATGGTACTCCAATTTATACGCCTGCATCATCATCAACTCCACAAGGGTTGAGTTGGTTCCCGGGGTATGCTATCAATGTTGAAACCGGTGAAAGATTAGATATCATTTTCGGTGAAGATTCATGGTTAAAAAGTGATAATGGTGATGATATGCTTTGGAATCCAACCAGCAGAATGTTTGATAAAACCGGTGAAGCTAAATATGGTGGACGTCATTATATTTATGTAATGAATCATCGTTATGCTTACAATGGCAATGATGAGGATGCAAGTGCTACAAGTAATTCAGCCGGAGCCTACTTAGCTAATTTAAATTCAGGTAATCCAACAGTTATTCGTACAGCATTTGAAGATGCACAATGGGTGAATGTGCCATTAGCTATCGATGTTACCGGTACAACATTATTATCAGCTAAAGACGGAATTATTCCTTCGGATGTAAAAGTACAATTGCGTGTGGCTAAGCCTTATGCTAAATACAATACCGGATTAAACCCGAATTATCCAAACTATCCTAAATATCGTTTCGATATGAAAGGTTTGGCTGCTGATACCGGAAGTACTGCTGATGCAAAAACTGCATTGGACTTGATTAATGTTGTTCCAAACCCTTATTACGCTTATTCCAACTATGAAGTAAGCTCTGTTGATTCGAGAGTGAAAATCACGAATTTGCCTAAGAAGTGTACCATTTCTATTTATTCAGTTGATGGAACATTAATTCGTCAATTTAAAAGAGATACCGATGGTGAAACTTTCCAAGATTGGGATTTGAAAAACAGCGCTAATATTCCAGTTTCAAGTGGTTTATATTTAATTCATATATCCGCAGATGGTTTAGGAGAAAAAGCTAATCAATCGGCGCAACGTGTAATAAAATGGTTTGGTGTGATGCGTCCTATTGAATTGAATACCTTCTAAACTTGAAAATTAAATTTTGTATCCTCTAAAGAAATTATAGCTTATGAATACCATAAAAAAAATAATCTTCGGGCTTTCCATTACAAGCATGTTGTATGCTGAAAACTCATTTGCCGGAAATAAAGACCGTACCGGTCAAGCCGGAGCTTATGAGTTATTAATCAATCCATACGCCAGAAGTTCCGGATGGAGCGGCTTAAATACTGCATGTATTAAAGGTATTGAAGCTTCGCGTGTAAATGTTGCCGGATTGGCCTTCACCGAAAAAACGGAACTGGTTTTTGCACATAACACCTATTTAGCTTTGAAAGGGGGTGACATGGCCATTAATAACTTAGGATTTTCTCAACGCTTAGGTAAAGATGGTGGTGTACTTGGTTTAAGTGTAATGTCTATGAGTTTTGGTGAAATTCCAATTACAACAACTGAAGTTCCGGATGTGGTAAACGGAGTAGCAACATTGGGAACCTATAAGCCCCAATTTTTAAATTTGGCTTTATCGTATGCTAAAAAGTTTTCGGAATCAATTTCAGGTGGTATGGGAATTACCATTATATCTGAAGCTATTCCGAATGCAAAAGCTCAAGGCGTTGCTTTAGATGCAGGTATTCAATATGTAACCGGTCCTAAAGACAATATTCATTTCGGTATTTCTTTGCGTAATGTTGGTACTCCTATGCATTATAGCGGAGATGGTTTATCGTTTTCTAACTTAGCCCCTAGCGGAAAATATTTGTTAACTGAAGAAATGCGTTCAGAACATTTTGAATTGCCTTCTTTGCTTAATATCGGTGGCGCTTATGATTTTATTTTATTGCCTAAAGATCCGGATTTACACCGTTTAACCTTGGCTGCCAACTTTACTTCAAACTCTTTTACCAGCGACCAATTTGGTGTTGGTGTTGAATATGGTTATCGTAAAATGTTTATGGCTCGCTTAGGCTACCGTTATGAAACCGGTATTCTTAGCGCTGATACCCGTAAGAATGTATATACCGGATTACGTGCCGGTTTAACTTTTGAAGTGCCTGTTAAGAAAGATGGACCTACTTTTGCCATCGACTATTCATACGGTACAACCAATCCTTTCCACGGAACTCATGCCGTTGGAATTCGCTTAGGATTATAATATTTTTTTAATTTTGCAAACAACAGGGCGTCTGATTCCAACAGATGCCCTGTTATTTTTTTACAATAAACACCCCGAACATGGCGTATATTTATTTATCAAAAGAAGGTTTAGAAAATTTAATTAATGAGATTAATGAACTTAAAACAAAAGGCCGTCCGGATATGGCTCGCCAAATAGCAGAAGCACGTGAAAAAGGTGACTTAAGTGAAAATGCTGAATATGATGCTGCCAAGGAAGCTCAAGGTCATTTAGAAGCTAAAATTGCTAAATTAGAAGACATGTTATCAAATGCAAGAGTGATGGATGCCTCCTCTGTCGATACTTCTAAGGTATCGGTAATGTGCAATGTTAAAGTCAAAAATTTAAAAGATAAAAAAACGATTAATTATCAGTTGGTTTCTGAAAAGGAAGCTGATTTAAAAACCGGAAAAATCTCTGTTAATTCACCCATTGGAAAAGGCTTGTTGGGTAAAAAAATTGGCGATAAAGCAGAAATAAATGTACCGGCCGGTGTATTGCAATTTGAAGTTTTAGAAATATTTATCTAGTAGCTATGGCCAGTATTTTTTCGAAAATAATAAGTGGTGAGATTCCTTGCTATAAAATTGCAGAAAACGAAAACTATTTAGCTTTCCTCGACATTAATCCTTTAGTAGAAGGACATACCCTGGTGGTTCCTAAACGTGAAGAGGATTATATTTTTGATTTAACTGATGAAGAACTAAGTGGCTTGATGGTTTTTGCTAAACAAGTTGCTAAGGCGCTCAAACAAGCCATTCCTTGCAAACGAATTGGTATTACCGTAATTGGATTAGAAGTACCTCATGCACATGTACATCTCATTCCTATGCAACAAGCAAGCGACATCAATTTTTCAAACCCAAAATTGAATTTAAGCACTGAAAAATTAACATCATTAACACAACAAATCAGCAGCAAGTTTTAATTTCTGTCTATTTTTGTGGCGATGTTCGTGCGTAACCAATTTAAAGTAGTTATAAGCTGTATTTTACTCTTGATTTTTTTTCAAGGAGTAGTACTGCCCCATGAGTTTGTTCATGCATTAAT
>JAHEYX010000174.1:5048-6792 GCA_023251415.1 Chitinophagales bacterium | reverse complement strand
TAATGGAACAACGCAAACACCCGGAGAAGGGCATATTGCATGCGGTTATTTTGTATCAACGGTACTTCGCGATGCCGGATTAAATTGTGATTACGTTAAGTTGGCTCAAATGGGTAGCGAGCAAATGATTAAAACGGTTTGTAATGAGCATTCCATTTTCCGATTTCCCAATTTTCAACTGTATCCTATGCTCGACAAGCTTCGGCACTTAGGTAATGGTGTTTATTTGATTGGTTTAGACACCCATACAGGTTTCATTTGGGTCGATCAAGATCAAATTTGGTTCGTGCATTCCAGTGGCCGATTTCCATTTCGCGTAAAAAAAGAAAGAGCAAGTGAATCGGTTACGCTTTGGAAGTCAAAATATAAGGTGATTGGTTGTTTGAAGAATGACAGAAAGATTGCAACAAATTGGGTAATTGGGTCCGTAGAACATATAAAACAAATCCCTGGTTCTGGTGTGAAAAAACGATTTTAGATTTCAGAATTTCTACTTAACTTTACCAAACTTATAATTTAAAACAACTACAAAACTATTTATTATGAAATTTAAACTTTCGCTGCTGCTGGTTCTTTTCTTTTTTGCAGCAGTGCCACTCCTTAAAGCTCAGGTTTTTTGGACAGAAACTTTTAATAACGGTGGAGCTAGTGCTAGCGGTGTTGGATATACCGGAATAAAT
This sequence comes from Chitinophagales bacterium, assembly GCA_023251415.1. Classification (GTDB taxonomy): domain Bacteria; phylum Bacteroidota; class Bacteroidia; order Chitinophagales; family CAIODY01; genus JAHEYX01. The sequence continues at coordinate 6,112 of JAHEYX010000174.1, read as the reverse complement.
GGCACTTGGACGCAAACAACCTCAGCATCCGGCTTTCCGGATGACCCTGCCACAGGAAGTTCGTGGTATGTAAGTTGCAACGAGTTAGGGCAACCTGTGGGTGGATGCGGTACAGGCTGTGGGGGTGCAGGAGATGCAACCATGCATATTGCTTCATGTCTTGCTTTTGGTGGCGACAATGGAGCTGCTTATTTCGCCGGAGGATTATGCCCCGGATCATGTGTTACTTCTGACAGGAGAATTGAATCTCCTTCAATTAATTGCACGGGGAAAAGCAATATGACATTGAAAATTAATTATATCACGAATGGAGAGCCTGGGTTTGATTATGCCATTGTTTGGTATTTTGACGGTACTACGTGGAATATTATCCCAACTGCAGGTGCAAATCCGCTTACAATAACCCCATTATGTGGTGTTCAAGGTCAGTGGTCTACGATTTCTTTTCCACTACCTGCGACTTGTAATAACGTAAATGGAGTAAAAGTTGGAATTGAATGGATAAATAATGACAATGGTTTTGGAACCGATCCATCCATAGCTCTTGATAGTATAACACTTGCAACTCCCGTTAGTACGAATACAAAGCCTGTTGCTGTAAATGATAATGGTAGTACTCCAAGTGGAACAGCTGTAGCTTTAAATCTACTAACAAATGATTCTGATCCTGATGCCGGCCAAACAATTACTATGAACACCACTATGATTACTAATCCTGTTCATGGTTCAGTTAGTGGCGCAGGTGCTAATGGCTCCATTACTTATACTCCTACTGCAGGATATTGTGGTATTGATAGTTTTAGCTATTCCATTTGTGATAATGGCGCAACTTCTTTATGTGATACAGCTTGGGTGTTTATTACTGTTGGTAATGTGCCTCCTGTACCAACAGGTTTGGCTGCTACATCAAATTCATTATGTGTCGGCAATACCATTAATATCTGTGCTACTGCTGCAGTTGGTGCTACTTTAGTATGGTCAGGCCCTAATTCATTTACCAGTAATCTGAGTTGTATTTCAATCTCAAACATTGCCTTAACCGATTCCGGTTCTTATTGTGTTCA
>JAHEYX010000174.1:0-5038 GCA_023251415.1 Chitinophagales bacterium | reverse complement strand
CATCAATATATTACTGCAGGATGTAATAGCGCAAACGTTTGCACACCAATTCATATTTACCCGATACCTGCTACCCCAATAGCCTCCAACAATGGCCCTGTTTGTCAAGGACAACCTTGTAATTTAACAGCTAATCCAAATGGTTCTCCGGCAGCCGGAACTTGGAGCTGGAGCGGCCCCAATAGCTTCACCAGTTCTTCGCAAAATGCTACTATACCTGCCACCAATGCCGCTCAAAATGGTAGTTACACTGTAACGCATACGGTAAATGGCTGTACAAGCGCAGCATCCGCAGCTACAGTAGTTGATACAATTTTCTGTATTATCCCTGCAGCTAACTTCAGTGTATCTCCTAATGATACCATTTGTTCAGGAAGTACTATTTCTGTTACAGATTTAAGTACTAATTCTCCTACTACTTGGTCTTGGAACTTCAATGCCTCAGCAACCGGTGGTATCATTGCCTCTATGCCAACTTCAAATGTGCAAAATCCCGGAGCAGTAACTTATTCTTCCAGCTTAAACACTGCTGCAACGGTACAAATTTCTTTAGTTGTAGCCAATGGAGCAGGAACGAGTGGTACCTATTCTTTTAGTGTAGTTATTTTACCTGGACCTCCGTCTTCCTCAATTAATGCAAGTGCCGCAAGTGTTTGTGCAGGAAATGCCATAAACTTTTCAGACGCGAGTGCTAATAGCCCAACAAGTTGGAGTTGGACGTTCCCTAATGGAACACCACCATCCGCTACTAGTAAAAATCCGGGCAATGTTACTTTTAACACCATTGGAACTCAAAATGTAACATTAGTGGCTACAAATATGTGTGGTAGCACAACGGCCACTTTGCCAATTACAGTAAAAACGTTACCTACGGCAAATTTCAATTTGAATCCTCCATATTGCAACAATCAAACAATTAATTTCTTTGATAATAGCTCTAATGGACCAACTTCATGGCAATGGACATTTGGTGCAGCAGGAAGTGGTAACGATACCAGTACCTTGCAAAATCCAACACATCTTTACCCAACTCCAGGTGTTTATAATATTCAGTTAATAGCCACTAACAATTGTGGATCCAGTGCTCCATTTATTCTTCCAATCACGATTAACAATTGTGCACCGGCGGTGGCTAATTTTGGAATCCCTGCTGATACGTTTTGTATGAATACACCTATACAATTGTCAGATTCTAGCTTAAATGGACCAAATGTATTGTTTTGGTCTATGACCGGAGCTAATCCGGGTACTTCAAATTTACCTAATCCTGTAATTTCCTATTCTACTCCCGGAACATTCACGATAACACTAAAAGCACAGAACTTCTATGGAGGACCTTCTACCATTTCCAAAACAGTAGTGATTCTTTCGTGCTTACCTCCTAACGCTGATTTTATTGCACCTTCAAATGTGTGTGCCGGTCAGTGTATTGATATTACAAACATCAGTACAGAACCTCCTTATACCTCTGTTTGGGCATTTACCGGTTCTGATACTACCGCCAGTACTCAAATTGATCCAACACATATATGTTACGATGTTCCTGGTGTATATACTATACAATTGCAATCGTTCAATTTCTATGGTCCAAGTAATGTGATGGTTAAATCAATAAATGTATTACCAGCTCCACGTATTATTACCCCCAATACTACAATAGTAGCCGGTAATTCGGTTACCTTACAAGCTTATGGAATGGGAACAATAACATGGACGCCTAAGTTAGGATTGAATACGGATACTGGTATTCAAGTAATAACCACTCCGGTAAACAATATTTTCTACACCATACGAGACACCTCAGGCTGTCCTTCACCGGATACAGTTTATATTAGTTTAATATACCAAAATGCGATTGTAACTGTACCGAATGCATTTACTCCTGATAATGATGGAATCAATGATTTGTTTAGAGTTGCTTCTAATGTCCCATTAAATGAATACTCCATGCGTGTTTTCAATCGTTGGGGCGAAATCGTTTTCCACAACAATGATTATACACAAGGATGGGATGGCAGATACAAGGGAGTAGAACAAAATTCAGGTGTATTTATCTATATAATCAATTACCAAGATTTGGGAGATGGAGAATATAAAACGTTAACCGGAAATGTAACCCTTATTCGTTAATACTGATTGAAATGAAAAAAATAGCAATACTAGCTTTTCTTATAATGGGTTTTACATCAGTTAAAGCTCAGGATTATCATTTTGCGCAATACTACCTCAATCCAATGAGTGTAAATCCTGCATTGTCCGGTCAGTTTAACGGCTGTGTTCGAATGAATGCTTTATACCGTAATCAATGGGCTACAGTACTAGGTAAAAGCGCCTTTTCAACCTATGCAGCTTCGTTGGATATGCAATTATTAAAAGACCAATTAAAAGGAAACTTTATTGGAGCCGGTGTTAACTTTTTTAATGATGTTGGTGGTGATTTAAAATACGGAACTACAGCCATGGGCTTCAATATTGCATACTGCCAAATATTAGCCAAGAAAAAACCAATGACGATTTCCGGAGGTTTGCAATTAGGAAATTGGCAAAAGAAAATGGACCTCTCTAATATTAAACTTGAAAACCAATTGGGTGTTGGAGCCGTGACGAATAGTGTGAATTTTATGGATTTTGGAGCCGGAGTCGTTTTTTACCATCAACCTATTTCATGGTTGAGCTATCAAAGTGGCATGAGTTTAACTCACTTAAATAGTGCTAATCAGTCCTTTGCTCATTTTAATGATGCTATTGGAAAACGTTTTCAATTCCACACTACAGTTTTCATTCAAGCAGCCGATGCCTTTACCGTAATACCAATGATTCATTACAGCGCTCAACAAAAAGCACGTGAATTGAATGTAGGATCTTTAGTAAAAGTATTAATTGATGATAATGGAAAATGGGAAACTGCTGTTTTCTTCGGTATGAGCACTCGATTTACCAATCCTGGAGCTGATGCCGCCACTGCTTACTTTCGTTTCAATGTTGCTAATTTGTCTATTGGGTTAGCTTATGATTTCAATATTTCGCAATTGCACGTAATATCTAATCACCTCGGCGGACCTGAATTGGGCTTGCAGTATATGATTAGGTGTCCACAAAGCAAGGCAACAGTTTACAATAAACGTAAAAAATTGTTCTGTCCTAAATTCTAAAATCAAAATTTCATTATACATTTGTTTAAAATAATTAATCATGATTAAAAAATCTGCTCTTATCATGCTTGCGTTTACAGTCCTTGTTGGACTTGGAAGTTGTAAGTTTATTAAAGAGAAATTTTCAAAAAATAAAGAAATTACACCTATCGACTCAACTGAAAGTGGTTTAGCAGATGGTGGTTTGGGAGAATCAACTACTGATACTAGTTTTCTTTCTTCAACTTCGGGTAATGTTGACACTAGTTTAAATACAACAACTGCCGCTACAAATTCAGAATCAAGTACTGAATCAACGTCAAGTGCTTCTTCAGGTTCAAGCACCACAGCATCAGCTGCACCAGATAACGGTCATGCAAAAACAGCTGCAAAATCTTCTTCCACCTCTTCTTCAACAAATTCTTCTACATCAATTGCTTCAACTACTAGTTCTAAAAAAACAACAGTAGCAGAAATCGATGAAGCAAGTAAAACAAAAAAGAGAAGAGTTTCAACTTCAATTTATGACGGTATTAATGATCAAGAAGAGCGAATGGTTATCCGTAAAGCGGAAGGCTATAATGACTATTATTATGTAGATGATTACAATGGATCAAATACTGAATATGAAAATCATTACAAATTGGCGTCTAAATTAGATGGTTCAAAAGATTATGTTGTACCTGCTTCCGGGTCAGCTTCAAGACAAGCAGCTCCAGTGGCAGCCAAAGCTAAACCACAACCAGCTCCACAGCCACAACCGGCTCCTGAAGCTCCAAGACCAGAGGTGAAAAAGACGAGCGAAAGTCATATTGGTGATGTGCCTAAAAAAGTAGCTACACCTAATACTGACAAACCAAAAAGCGCTTCAGATATAATTAAGAAGAAATAAGTTTATCACTTTTTATATTAAGGCTGACCGATTACCTTCGGTCAGCCTTTTTTTTAGCATGAAAATACTGATCATAAGATTTAGTTCAATAGGAGATATTGTGCTTACAAGCCCGGTGGTACGGTGTTTAAAGCAACAAGTACCTAATTTAGAACTGCATTATGCTACCAAAGTGGCATTCAAACCTGTTCTGCAACACAATCCTTATATTGATAAAATTCATTACTTGTCAGATTCATTGAATGACTTAATTGCAGCATTGAACGAAGAAAAATTTGATGTGATTATTGACTTACATCATAATTTGAGAACCTTCATTATCAAAAGCAGGCTGGGTATTAAGAGCTATTCTTTTAATAAAAATAACTGGCAAAAGTGGTTGATGGTTCGCTTTAAAAAGAAATTAAGCCTGCCTCATATTGTTGAAAGATATATGGATACAGTTCGTTCGTTTGCAAAGTATGATGGAAATGGATTGGATTATTTTATTGCCGCAGATGATGAAAATAGTTTAAACCTTTTACCGGAAAGTCATCGGCCAAATTATGTGGTGTATGCTATTGGGGGCCAATTTGCGACTAAGCGTATGCCATTAGAAAAGATGGGAGAGTTGGTCAAACAATTAACTATTCCAGTAGTCGTGATTGGTGGAAAATCAGATGCGTTGGAAGCTGATCAACTCTGCTCGTTTTCAAAGCAAGTTTTTTCCCTATGCGGTAAACTTAGTCTAAATGAATCTGCAGCAATTGTAAAAAATGCCAAGGCAGTTATTTCTCATGATACAGGATTTATGCACATAGCTGCTGCTTATCAAAAGTCAATAATTTCAATTTGGGGCAATACCGTTCCGGAATTTGGGATGACACCTTTTTATTCAATAGAAAATGGAAATCAATTCGTTATAGCGGAAGTACAGGGTTTAAATTGCCGACCTTGCAGCAAAATTGGGTTCAATCAATGCCCGAAAGGTCATTTTAATTGTATGAATCGGCAAAATACAGCAGAAATGGCATCA
>JAHEYX010000173.1 GCA_023251415.1 Chitinophagales bacterium | reverse complement strand
GATTTTTGCAATTCCTGCCGTGTGATGTCCAAATCAAGTTTCGGAGATTCAGCAGTAGTTAAATACATCAATGATAATTACTATGCGGTTGATTTTAATGCGCAAACTCTTCAACCTATTACTTTTAAAGGCACCGTGTATGATACAGTATCTATTCATGGAATGCCATTTAATAAGCTAGCATTGGCATTAACTAAAAATCAATTGGTGTTGCCAAGTACTGTAGTATTTGATGAAAACAATCAAATTATTGATTTAATACCAAGGTATGTGGCACCTGAAATGTTAGTAGCTATACTGACTTTTTATAACGAAAACGCTTACAAAACGATTCCTTGGGATAAATTTTACAAAGAATATCAGTTAAGACATTAACGCTTGGGCAACTGATAGCTGATGGAAAGGTGAGAACTATAGCCTAAAATAGGGTGCTGACTTACTCCTATTGCTACAGCTAAAGCCGACGTTTGGTAAGCAAATCCGCAGGTTAGTAATTGCGGATACTGTTGATACCCGAAACGGAAAATGAAATGATCAACAATGTGATATTCCAATCCACTTTTTATGCTGTAAGGAGTGCTGTTTTTGCCTTCTAATTCAAGCAATAAACTTACTTTCTTCGAGCATTGCCAAGAAAACCCTCCGGTAATTTGTTGTTTTAATTGTTCCTGAAATATACTGTTCGTTTTAACACGGACCGGATTGGTGAGCACTATTCCGGCACGTAAATTCTTAGCAACTGTTGATAAAAAACCAATGCTTGCACCAATAGCATTAACCTTATTATAGCCTTCTATATGCTGATCCAAATAGTTCAATTTAATTCCAATAGATAATTTGTCAGTTAATTTTTTTCCGAAACCTAAGGCAAAGCTTTGTTCAACATAGGCTTGATTGCCGAATTGGGAAATTACGGCTGAAATACAACCAAATTTTGTCGGTATTGCTGTTACCATTCCCAAAGTACTGAGTTTGGCAATAGCATACTTGTTTTGTGCCGAAATTAGAATGCTTGTTGAATTTATGCTGGCTAAACCGGCCGGATTAATAAACCCGGCATGAACATCCGTAAAAGTTACACCGGAATATCCCAGTGCAGCACTTTTTGCATCAGTTAATAAATTTTCAGCAGATAACTTAAGAGAAAATAATACACAGCAAATTGCCGTCAACAGCCACTTTTTCATTCCACACAATTTTAAAATAATATTAAACTTTAGTCTTAAAAACTAAAAGAACAGCCGCTAAAATAAAAATAAAAGCTAAAATATACTCCCATTTCACCTGTTGTTTTAAAAAAAACACGGCAAATAGGGTGAAAACCACTAAAGTTATTACTTCTTGCATTATTTTTAACTGGAAAACGCTAAATTGAGAAGCCCCGAATCTATTGGCAGGAATCATCAAGCAATACTCAAAGAAAGCGATGCCCCAAGCCACTAAAATAGCCTTCCATAGCGGAATTTCAGTATATTTGAGGTGTCCATACCAAGCAAAAGTCATGAAAATATTGGAACAAATCAATAAAATTATGGTGCGCATACCAGCATTTACTTTTCTAAATTTTCTTGACAAAAGAAAGCAAATCATTTCACATTTTGATTGCTTAACCTTTTTTATATCTTTGCAAGCCTTAAAAACAAAAGGCAAATTTTCAATAAATTAAATATCACTAAACAATCATGCAACTGAAAGGTCTCGTTCGTTTTGTAGCCATTGCTTTAATTGCGCTATGTCTTTTTCAACTATCCTTTACTTGGATGGCTCATCGTGTAGAAAGCAAAGCTGAAGCTACCGTTAAATCATTAATGAAAATCAGTGATAGCGAAAAGCTTCCCGATTCATTGCAAACTATTTTTAAAGCCAAAAGAAACCATATTCTGGATTCCATGAATACTGAAGTGGTTTACAATTTGGGTGTAGTTAAATACACCTATCAAGATTGTAAGCAACAAGAATTGGCCATGGGGCTTGATTTGCAAGGTGGTATGAGTGTTGTGCTTCAAGTAAGTGAGGAAGATTTAGTGGATGTTATGAGTGGTAAAAGCCAAGATCCTGCTTTCCGTAAAGCTTTCGAAAAAGCTAAAGCAGCTCAAGTAAACAGTCAAGAAAACTTCGTAACATTATTTAAAAATGCTTACAAAGAAGTTGCTCCTGAAGGTCGTTTAGCGGCTATTTTCAGCACACCTGAATTGCATGATAAAATTAGCTTTAACGCTTCTAACGACGATGTTATGCGTGTTATTGAAAAGGAAGTGAACGAAGCGGTTAAACGTACCCACAATATTATCGCTTCGCGTATCGATAAATTTGGTGTTACTCAACCAAATATTTCGCTTGAAGAACGTACCGGACGCATCATCGTTGAATTACCTGGTGTTGACAATCCGGATCGTGTGCGTAAATATTTACAAGCTACTGCCAAATTAGAATTCTGGGAAACTTTTGAAAATGCAGAAATCGCACCTTCATTAGACCAAGCTAATAAATTAATTAGCCAACATTTGGAAGCATTAGCTAAAGAAAAGAAAGATACTTCTAAGAGCGCTGTTACCTTAACTGCTGCGAGTGAAGATACTTCTAAAAAAGCGGCTACTGCCTTATTACCTGCCTCTGCCGGTAACGAAAACACTCCTGCCAATGGTAAAAACGCAAAAGCGGATGCTAAAGCGAATGATACATCAGCCTCTGCTCGTAAGAAGCTGCAGAAAAATCATTGAAAGAAAATGCACTTTACGCGGTTATGAATCCGGCTATTTATCAAGGGGCTAATAACCAATACATGTATCGTCCGGGACCGGTTGTTGGTTACGTGTTTGGAAAAGATACCGCTAAATTGAACAGCTATTTTGCATTCCCTGAATTAAAAAGTGCATTGCCAAAGAATTTAAAATTGCTTTATGGTTCTAAACCGTTTGATGAAAAGAAAAACGTTTTTGAAGTTTTTGCAATTAAAAAGCGTTTAAATGATGATAATGCTCCTTTAGATGGTTCAGCTGTTTCTGATGCTCGCGGCGACGTAAGTCAAAGTGGTGGTCATGAAATTGCCATGCAAATGAATGCAGAAGGTGCTGCAACCTGGCAACGTCTAACTGCTGCCAATGTTAAAAAAGCTATCGCTATTGTTTTAGATGATCAAGTTTACTCTGCACCAAATGTTGAAAATGAAATCTCCGGAGGTCGTTCTTCAATTACCGGAAACTTTACAGCAAAAGAAGCTCAAGACTTAGCTAATATTTTGAAAACAGGTAAACTTCCAGTGTCGGCACGTATTATTCAAGAAGATATCGTTGGTGCTTCACTTGGTACGGATACCATTCATGCCGGTTTCATGTCGTTTATAGTAGCTTTATTATTAATCGCTTTGATTATGTATATCTACTACAGCACCGGTGGATTAATTGCAAACATTGCTTTGGTGTTAAACTTGTTCTTTACCATTGGTATCTTAATCGGATTCGGTTTCTCGTTAACCATGTCATCTATCGCCGGTTTGATTGTAACTATCGGTATGGCGGTTGATACCAATATCATCATATTCGAACGTATTAAAGAAGAATTATTTAGAGGTAAATCTAATGAGAAAGTTGTGGAAGATGGTTACAAACACAGTTACGCTCCTATCATTGATGCTCACATTACTACTTTATTAACCGGTGCGATTTTGTTCTACTTCGGTTTAGGTCCGGTAAAAGGATTTGCAACTACATTGATCGTTGGTTTGATTGTAAACTTATTCTGTGGTATCTTAATCACACGTTTCATCACTGATTGGATGTTAGCTGCAGGTAAAAATATTGGCTACATTACCGGTGTATCTAAAAATTTATTTAAATCATTTAATTTCCGTTTTGTTGAAAACCGTAAATGGGCTTTCATGATTTCTGGTGCATTAACTGTAATCGGAATTATATCCATAGCTACAAAAGGATTTGATAAAGGGGTTGACTTCTTAGGTGGTCGTACTTATACGGTTCATTTTGAAAAGGCAATTTCAACCAATGACGTACGTTCAGCTTTGAAAGTTACTTTTGGTCAAGAACCACAAGTGAAAACAGTAGGAACTGATAATACTATGCGTATTACTACTTCTTACTTGATTCAAGAAAATGATCAGCATACGGATAGTTTAATTGAAAGCAAATTATATGAAGGATTGAAATCATTCTACGCTTCAACTGTTGATTATAAAACGTTCCAAAAAACTTACAAATTAAGTTCACAAAAGGTAGGTCCAACCATTGCCGATGATATCACTAAAAACAGTATTTGGGCAACGGTATTCTCCTTGTTAGTGATCTTCATTTACATCGTTATACGTTTCCGTAAATGGCAATATGGTTTAGGAACCATTATCGCCTTATTCCATGACGTTATGGTGGTATTGGGTATGTTTAGCTTGTTCCATGGCATTCTACCTTTCTCTTTAGAAATCGATCAAACCTTTATTGCCGCAATTCTTACTATTATCGGTTACTCCATGAACGATACCGTAATTGTGTTTGACCGAATTCGTGAATATGTTAAAGATCAAAAAGGTCGCAACTTAAAAGATGTTATTAATGATGCGATTAATCATACAATGAGCCGTACCATTATGACTTCTTTGACTGTATTTTTAGTGGTATTGATCTTGTTTGTTTTCGGTGGTGAAGTTACTCGTGGTTTTGCATTCGCAATGTTGGTAGGGGTAATAACCGGTACTTACTCTTCTATCTTTATTGCGATGCCGGTTTTATATGATTTACGTGATAAAAACGAAGATCAATTAACAGAAGCATTAAATCCAACTTCAAAAAAGACTACTAAATAAGTAGTTATAGCACAAGGAAAGAGCCATCTTGTAATACAAGGTGGCTCTTTTTTTTAATACAGTTACCGAAATGAAATATGTGCCGCTTTTTTAATAATATTACAAACTAATTGAAACCCGATATGAATTCAAAAAAACTTACCACATTCATTTTTGTGGCCATGTTAATTGGTATTGCTGTAGGTTATATTGTAAATCAATTTTACCCTGCTAACATTGATGCGTATTGTGATCAAATTACCTTGCTGAGCAAAATATTTTTACGCTTAATAAAAATGATTATTGCTCCTTTGGTTTTTTCAACGCTTGTAGTTGGGGTAGCAAAATTGGGCGATATCAAAGTTGTAGGACGAATAGGTGGTAAGACCTTAGCTTGGTTCTTTTTCGCCACTATTATTTCACTAAGCCTGGGTATGTTATTGGTTAATTTGTTTCAACCGGGAATTGGCATGAAACTATCATTGCCGGATGCGAATTTGAGTGCCGGAGTTCAAAAAGCAGCAATCAATCCAAAAGATTTCATTACACACTTGGTACCGGAAAGTTTTTTTCAAGCTATGGCCGGAAATGAAATTCTTCAAATCATAATTTTCTCCCTTTTATTTGGTTTAGCCTGCGCAGGTATTCATGTAAAAAGTAAACCCATTGTCGACGGATTAGAATCGCTTTCACATGTTATGTTAAAAATCACCACTTTTGTTATGAATGTGGCTCCAATTGCCGTTTTTGCAGCTATCAGTTCTATCGTTGCCAAACAAGGACTTGGCGTACTTTCGCAATACTTGTTTCTTATCGTTGAATTTTACTTCGGCTTATTTTTGCTTTGGATCATATTGTTTGTATTAGGATATCTTTGGGTTGGAAAACGGATCAGCCACTTATTCGTCAGTATAAAGGAATCAGTATTACTGGCATTTAGCACAGCCAGCAGTGAGTCCGCTTTTCCGAAATTAATGGAACAATTGGAACGCTTCGGTTGCCCAAAAAATATCGTAAGTTTTACTTTACCACTCGGCTACTCGTTTAATCTGGACGGAAGCATGATGTACATGACTTTCGCTTCCTTATTCATCGCACAGGCTTATCATATCGAATTAAGTTTTTATGAGCAACTATCCATGTTATTAACTTTAATGTTAACCAGTAAGGGCATAGCAGGTGTACCAAGGGCTTCTTTGGTGGTTATTTCCGGTGCATTGGCGCAATTTCATATTCCGGAAGCCGGACTACTGCTGTTGATGGGTATTGATCAAATCTTGGACATGGGACGCTCCGCTACCAATGTTTTTGGAAACGCAGTAGCAACAGTTGCAGTTAGCAAATGGGAAAAGGGACTTAAATAATTTAACGCATAATTACATGACATCAAAACATAAATCAGGCTTTGTAAATATTTTTGGGTTGCCTAATGTTGGGAAATCAACCTTGATGAATGCTTTGGTTGGAGAGAAACTTTCTATTGTAACTCCAAAAGCACAAACCACTCGTAAACGCATCATTGGAATACTTAACGAGCCGGATTATCAAATTGTTTTTAATGATACGCCCGGTATTCTTGAACCTACTTACAAAATGCAGGAAAGCATGGCTGAAGTAGTTAAAGAAGCTTTAGGGGATGCCGATGTTGCCTTGTATTTGATTGAAGCCAACATGAACGAAATGACGGCTAAAGCGCAATTAGAATCAATAAAAACTAAAGCCCCGTTAATTTTGGTTATCAATAAAGTTGATTTATTAAAACCTACAGTGCTCAAGATGAAATTGGATTTTTGGGAAGGGCATCCCATGTTGAAAAATGTTTTTTTAGTTTCTGCATTAAAGCAACAAGGACTTGATTTGTTAATAAAGGAAATTTTAAAATACTTACCGGAAGGTGAACCCTACTATTCGAAGGAAGATTTGAGTGATAGGCATATACGTTTCTTTGCGGCAGATTATATTCGGGAAAAAATATTTTTGCATTTAAAAGATGAAATCCCATATCACTCCGAAGTAGTGGTTTTGGATTACCAAGAAAAGCCGGAT
>JAHEYX010000172.1 GCA_023251415.1 Chitinophagales bacterium | reverse complement strand
CGCCCATCTGCATTAACTATAGATTGGTATTATTTTGAAGTGCTAAAATAGATCGGTTAAGCCCTTTCCACTTGGTACGACTTATCGGAGAATGCTTGAAATAGTATTTAAACGCGGTTTCTGTTAATTCTTCCCACTGTTGTTTGTCGAAGGTGGTAATTGGCGTTAAGGGTTTGAACTTTTCTTCGGTATTGGCTTGCGCAAAGCGATTCCAAGGACAAACTTCTTGACAGATATCGCAGCCAAAAATCCAGTCGTTCCATTTTGGAGTATCGGCAGTGAATGCAGCTTTTAGTTCAATGGTAAAATAGGAAATGCACTTACTGCCGTCAACCACTTTATTTCCAAGAATGGCATCCGTAGGGCAGGCATCAATGCACCTGGTGCAAGTACCACAGTAATCCTTATTAATTGGTTCGTCATAGGGAAGTTCAACATCCATTAAGATAACCGCGATGAAATAATAAGAACCGGCTTTGGGGTTGATGAGCATAGCATTATTTCCAATCCAGCCTAAACCGCTTTTCTGCGCCCAAGCCCGTTCTAAAACAGGGGCCGAATCCACAAAAACACGTGATGCAATAGCAGCATGCGTGGCGTTTATTTCTTCCAGCAACTGGTACAACTGCTGCTTAATAACTTCATGATAGTCTAAACCATAGGCATACCGGGCTATTTTAGGTGCATTGGCGGGTTGAGCCGGAGGAGCCGCATAGTTTTTTAACAAAGTAATCACCGATTTCGCGCCGTCCATCAATAAACGCGGATCTAAACGTTTATCGAAATAATTGCCCATGTAATGCATTTCACCGTGATAGCCTTTTTTTAACCAATCTTCCAAACGCGGGGCTTCTTGCTCTAAGAAATCAGCCTTGGCAATGCCCACAAAATCAAATCCGGCCGCTTTAGCATTACGTTTTATTAAGTCAGAAAGGGCTAAATTGGGGCTTGACATGAAATGGGTGAGTAGAAGTGCATTTTTTTGTAAAAATAATGTCCAAAAAATTTGGAAAAAGCAAAAAGTGACTATATCTTTACGTCAGTTTTCATAGTTTTAAATTTTAAGGTTAAAAAGGGGAGCAAGCAATTGTTCCCTTTTTTATTTTCCGGAAAACTGAGCCGGACGCTTTTCTACAAAGGCATTCATACCTTCTTTCTGATCTTCGCTGGCAAATAATAAGTAAAAGTTTTTACGTTCAAATTGCAATCCTTCATCCAATGAAGAATTGAAGGCATTAATTACACTTTCTTTTGCCAACTTAACGGCTACAGGCGATAAGGCAGCAATTTCTTTGGCTAATTTCAAAGCTTCATTCATATACAATTCAACCGGCACTACCCTATTGATTAATCCGGCACGTAAGGCTTCCTCGGCCCCAATAAATTTACCGGTAAGTACCATTTCCATAGCCAAAGCTTTACCAACTACGCGGGTTAAACGTTGGGTTCCTCCTGCACCGGGCGTTACCCCAATTTTAATTTCGGGCTGACCAAACTTAGCTGTTTCGCTTGCAATGATCATATCGCAAGTCATACACAATTCACAACCACCACCCAAGGCAAAACCGCTAACAGCAGCAATAATCGGTTTTTTAGTCTTTTTAATACTGTCCCAAGTAGTAAACTGATCAATATTGAGCATGTCTATTGCTGTTTTTCCGGCCATTTGCTTGATATCGGCACCCGCAGCGAAAGCCTTCTCATTTCCTGTGAGAATAATACAACGCACTTCGTCATCAACATCCAATTGCTTTAGCGCATCGCGTAGTTCGCCCATTAATTGGAGATTTAACGCATTTAATTCTTTAGGGCGGTTTAATTGAATTAAAGCAATGTGCTTGTCATATTGCGCATTAACTAAAATAAATTCAGGCGTTGTTGACATGATTTATTGGTTTAAAAATGAATGAATAAGGAAAGTAATCCCATTGAAAATCCAATTAACAAAAGTAACAATTTGATTAATTTAAGCTTATGGTTATTGCTTGCTGTTTCATAGATAATACTGGAAGCAATTTGCATGACTGCACCGGTTACTAAAGGAAACAAATATTGAAAGAATCGGCCTTGCACAACTTCCGATTCCGCAAAAAACAATATCGATATTGGCGTTAATAGGCTAAATCCAATTATTATTCCGATACGTTGTACTTTTGTAGGGAAGGCATGTGAAGCTAAACAAGCCAAGGCAAAGGCTTCTGGCAACTTATGTATACCAATACCAAATAAAAACGAAAGAAAGGTAGCTTGATTAACTTGTGTTTCGGCTAATGGTATACCCTCCGATAAAGCGTGGATTGATAAGCCTACAGCAATTACGGCAAATTCCTTTAAAGGCAAATGGGCATGATGATGTGCGTGACCGTGTTCGACCCCGTGAGAAAATTGTTGCAGCACAAATTGGATCAAAAAACCAATTAAAACCCAAATCAAAGCCGGTGTACCATAATGTTCAATCGTATGCGGTAACAGGTGCAAAATTACGAGCGACAATAAATACGCGCCGGTGATGGTAAGCACGTAATTTATAAACTGTTGTTTGTTATGTGGTAGTATAAAACTGAGGAATCCACCTAACAAGCTGATAAAAAAAATCAATAAAACACTACTTATTATGGTCATTGTGCATGCTGATTTTCTTTTAAAAATGTATAAAATTGTGCGGCTAATTGGTCGCGTTCAAAATTCCGTTTTACATAATTATAGCCATTGTTTCCTAATTCTTGCTGAAGCAACGGATCATTATACAACACACGAATTTGTTCAGCCAAGGCATCCGCATTTTCAGGCTCAAAATACAATCCGGCTTTACCTTCATCGATAAATAGCGTACGGGCTTCGCCATCAACCCCCAATAATATAGCTTTGCGCATCGATAAATTCTCAAAAATTTTAGAAGGAATTGCTCCTTTAAACAAATCCAATTTTCGAAGGGGAATGATTGTTGCATTGGCTGCAGCAACTATTTCCGGCATCTTCTGTTTGGGTTGAACATCAAAGAACTGAACATTTTTTAAACCCAGGCGCTGTTGTTCTTCTAATAAGAATTCCTTTTCTGGTCCACTACCAACAAAAACAAATTTTACTTCACTTAAGTCTGTCACTTTAGAAGCTGCTTCTAATATGGTTTCTAATTTTTGGGCATGCCCTAATATACCGGCATATAACAATACAAAAGCTGAGCTGCTAATACCAACTTCGTTTCGCCAATTACTTTTTTGCAGCAGTTCCGGGTCAAAAAAATTCATATCCACGCCATTTTTCAACCAATACACCTTTTTCATAGGAAAGCGTGAATGAATATTTTGAACTATACCTTGGGTTTGCCCGGTTATTAATGCAGCTTTACGATACAAGTACTCTTCCAAAACCGTAGCCCATTTCAAAAACTGTTTATTCGTCACTAAACCCAATTTTTCGGCACTTTCAGGCCATAAATCACTAACGTTAAAGATTAATTTGGCGCCTTTGTTTAGTGCCAGAATACGTGCCGTTATACCCAAGAACAATGGAGGTGATTCCACCATTAAGTAATCATATTTCCCTTTGATAAATAAGCCGCGTATCAGGGAACTGCCAACAAAAGAGAAGTAATTTAAAAGACGGATAGGTATAGCTTTACTTTTGCTAACAAAAATCCATGCGCGATACAATTGCAATCCATTCATTTGCTCTTTAACAAACCATTTGCCTTTATAGGAGCTGTGGATCTGCATTGCAGGATAATTAGGCATTGCGGTTAAAACGTCTACCTGTACGCTATTTTGTTGCAATCGAATGGCGAGTTCATATAAACGGTTTTGAGGTGCACCAACTTCCGGAGGAAAATATTGAGTTAAAAGAAGAATTTTCATTTGCTTTATGCAATTAGTGCATTCACAATATGTTCACCTGCTTTTCCGTCACCATACAGTGCTTTTGAAAAATCGGTAGTTCGTTTTGCTATACCTTCAAAAGCTTTTAAAATAAGTTCTGTATTAGCACCGGTTAATTCGTTATAGCCGTTTTGAACCAACTCTACCCACTCGGTTTGCTCACGTAAAGTAATGCAATGTTTGTGGAAGAAATAAGCTTCTTTTTGCAAGCCACCACTATCGGTCATTACCAATCGGCAATTTTTCAATAATTCTATCATATCGAAATAACCAACCGGTTCAATGATGGTAAACTCGGCCTTCATGTTATTTTTTTCGATTATTTTTTTTGTGCGCGGATGCAAAGGCAAAACGATTGGCATATGCTTATTAATTTCATTTAAAGCAGCTATAATACGTTCTAAATTAGCCGGATCATCCGTATTTTCAGCACGGTGTAAGGTACACAACACAAAAGGGGGGCCGGTGAATTGTTTGGCAACAGTAGCTCGGTTTTCGGAATGCGCAGCATAAAACAAAGCAGCGTCATACATTACATCGCCAACATTGCAAATTTTAGCTGTTTGATCAGTGTACCCTTCCATTTTCAAGTTTGCAATAGCTGTTTCTGTTGGGCAAAACAACCAGTTTGAGATACGATCAGTTAAAATTCGATTCACTTCTTCAGGCATACGCATATTAAAACTTCGTAATCCAGCTTCTACGTGGGCCACCGGAACATGAATTTTAACGGCAGCTAAAGCACCGGCCAATGTAGAATTGGTATCACCATAAACCAAAACCGCATCGGGCTTTTCTTGCAAAATTATTTTTTCAATCCCCTCTAACATTTGTCCTGTCATTGCTCCATGTCCTAACCCATTGATTTTTAAATTAAAATGCGGTTGAGGAATTTCCATTTCTTCAAAAAAAATGGCGCTCATGTTCTGGTCAAAATGCTGACCGGTATGAATTATTAATTCTTCTACTTGATTTGATTTTTGAAAGGCCCTACTCACTACTGCTGCTTTCACAAATTGAGGTCTGGCACCAACTACAGTAATTATTTTTTTCATGAATTTTACAATTAATACAAAAGCTAAATAAAGTATGCAAAAAAAACCAATTTTATTAGATAATGCTAACATTGCTTGTGATAATTTAAGGGAATAAACACAAGCTTAAGGTTGGTTAAACAAAGAAAAAACTAATTTTAGTTCGAATCTTGTTTTGTTACTGAATGAAACCAACTGTACCACAAAGCAAAAAATAAAATACCAGCTTGGGCACACAACATCGATTCAAACAGCATATTAATAAAACACAATAAAGCAAAAGCACAAATTAAAAATTGCCTGTGCTTAACACTTTCATAAAAAAGGGCAAAAAACAGGCTCAACAAACTGAACAAGCCGAGTAAACCAAATTGAATTGCTGTTGATGCAAATTGATTATGAGAGTTTAATTTCTTTTTTTCCAATTCGACTAAATTTCTCTTATGATAAGTAAAATATAGTGAGTCTAAGGCATCACCAGTTCCGACGCCAAAATAAGGATGCGCTTTCCAAATATCAATAGAAGATAATAAGGAATAAATTCGTTGACCATTATTTTGATCTGAAGAATATTCCGGATTAATTTTATCCGGATGCTTTAATTCTACCCATATTTCTTTAAAGTAAAGTAGGCGTGGGTTGTTCTTTAATGTCAGAAAGAGCAGCATACCGGCAATAACACTACCACCAATCAGAACGAATCGAAACTGCTTTTTTATAAAAAATAAACGTATTAAATACACGATGGCAGTTAGAGCAAGTGCTAACCAAGCTCCTTTCGATGATAAATAATAAATCCCACTAAAGAAAAATAGTATTAAAAAAATCCATAAAAACCGTGTTTTTAAATGACTTGACTTTTCAAATTCGAGCAGTGCAATAAAAATAGCAAGACTGACATAGAGTGAGAAATAGCTGACGTGAATAGCAGTACAGAATTCATTATAATAAGGAAAATACCCTCCGGGATGCAACAGAACGGTATGTGCAATCCAAACCGTATAAAATCCGTTTATAAAACAATAGAGCAACATTGAAAAAATCCCAATCAAAAAAAGATAAAGCGTTATTCGTTTATGTTGATTTAATTCATTTCGAAAGGAATAGTAAACGATTGGACAAATAAGAAAAGTTAATTTTTGAACCAATTCGAAATTAGCATTATCAAAATTCCGAGTCCAAATCAAACCAATAATATGAATTGCATAAAACAACACTAAATAAAACAACCGATTTGAAAACGTAAAAAAATCGTAACAATTGACCCATTTACGTTTATATAAGAATAAGATTACGTTTAAAATAATGGACCAAACCAATACTTTTCCGCCAACTGGAAGTACTAAAAAGGGTAAGCTTAGCACTAATCCTTCAAAGTTGATTCTTGCATAAGTAAGACTACGTGACAGTATACTTGATTCAACCATTGATTGCTTTTTGATATAATTGGCTAAATAGTTTGACAGTAGTAGATTTCAGGGCATGGGTTGCAATCTTGTCTTGATTTAATTGGTAACATTGTTCAGCATCTAACTGCAGGGCTTGCTCAAAAGGATTGTTCGTTGAATCCATTATAATACCATTCAGTCCATTGCTAATCCATTCGTGACTAACCGGTAGATTTGAAACCACCGGAATACAATTAGCTGACATAGCTTCAAGTAGGCTCACTGAAGTACCATCACTAAATGGAATACTAATGTAAATGGCAGCCTTTGCATAATAAGCGTGATTGGTTTCTTGGTTAACAAACCCTATAAACTTTACCGAGGCACTGAGGCCTAATTGGTCTACTTGTGCTTTTAACGCAGCAGTTAGCGGGCCACTTCCGCCAATCACCAAGTTCCAATCCGGATGTTTAGCATGAAAAACAGCAAATGCTGTAATTACTCCTGCAATATTGTACAATTCGCTATGTAGCCGATTGGAATAAATTATTTTTTCTTTTTT
>JAHEYX010000002.1 GCA_023251415.1 Chitinophagales bacterium | reverse complement strand
TTTAGAAAATACACACCATTTAGTAAATGATTTAAATCCAATTCAACCTTGTCGTAAGTTTTAATTTGATTTTTAAATACCAATTGATTTTGCATATTGTATATTTCAATGTAAAATTTATTTAATTCATTAGAATTTACAAGTAAATTTATTAATCCGTTGGAAGGATTGGGATAACACTGCATTTCTAATTTAGGTTCGGCACTAAAATTACTTTGTTGGCCAGCAGCTGTGTGAATTTGATTGTCAGCATTAGCTGCTAAGCGGTTAGCATTATTAAATGTCTGAATACAAGAATTATCATAAATACCGGTTGCAATAAAAGCATGCACATTAGCTCCGGCAGCTGCACTAAATCCGTCTTTCCAACAGATGCGGCTTTCAGCTTTCATTTCAACACTAGAACCACCCTTAATCGTATAATTACCAACGGCACGGTTTGAGGTTATATTTTTTCCTGCTATAATGGTGATTGCTTCGAAATCCTTGTTGTCAATGTATGCTTCATTTTGTAAATAATAATTGCGAGGCATTATTTCGCTAATTGCAAATTGATAAATATCCGGTGTTAATCCATGGATAACATGAGGGGCATTTGGAATGATTAAATTTTGGCCCGGAGCCGTATAGGTTGTGGTATAAATCATCGCATCAAATGGACTCGCAAAATTGTTGTAATTAAATTTGTAAGCTGTTTGAGGATACAACGAATTAACCGCGAAATGATAATTAGTTGTTGTCAGTGCTAATGCTGAAATGGTTGGTACAAATCCATCCTTTTCGTTTCTTGTGGTGAGAAAAATAGAATGACCTAAATGCAATTGATCTAGAAATGGAACATCTATAAGATTATGAAAGCCTTGAGACCCGGCAGGGCAATTGTCAAGCGGTTCCGCATTTTTTATATTCACAATAGAAGTGTTTAATGCAACCGGTAATGCAAAAATGGTGGCGCTTAAAAATCCTCTAAATAAAGATTTTGCATTAGTTGAATAATTTGGCATTGCCCATAACTTAGAACTTAGGGTTAAGTTCACACCGATTGGCCAAAATATATTTACTTCATTTAATACATCATGCGGATTAAAACCTTGATTAAGACCCAAGCCGTTACCATCAGCAACAGCCACTCTTCTACACTTTTGTGGGTAGCCATTGTTACTAAAATCCGTTTGAAATGAATTCATTAAATCAGTAAATTCTTGAGCCGGATGTGGTTTCGAATTACTTGTTGCCGAATAATGATAGATTAACATTTGTTTTGCCGCCGGACAATCCAGGATTTTTTCTTTCATGTGAACTATTTTGTCTTTTGATACAAAAGGCAATACCGGATTAGAACCATAAATGAATTGAATAAAATGTTGAAAGCTCAATGGCACATTTGCTCCTTTGTTCGGCCCATCAAATGATACCCATAGTTTGCAATGATGATCCATATTATTTTTTTCCATGTAATCCAGTGCATACCTGCTAACCAATGTTCCCATTGATGGCCCTATTATCACTAATTCGTCATTGCCTTCTTTATGTAAATTAATGTAATTAATCGCTGCTATCGTCAACATAGCATTTTCTTCAATCCTTCTTCCACCATCCTTGAAATCTAAAATAACAATATCATGACCATAAGCACGTAAACTATCTAATATATTGTTATGTAATTGTACTGAACCGTTTCCTACTAAATATAAATTATCCGGACTTTTTTCATCACTTACTTTGCGCCCATTAGTTGGGTCAAACCCTTCAACAATTAAAATTGGCTGATTCAAATTAGGTGTCATATTACAACTTTTATATACCCCTAACTCACCTTCTGTTAATATTCCATTGAATGGTAAAACAGCTTTTAATGGTATAATTTCATTTGCTATAGGCGCCAGTTGTACATTACCTAGTTTGGCAGCAAAATTAGAATTCGATTGATATGTATGATTGGTGGTAGTAACTTTTACACGAATTACCTTATTACCCGAATTGGTATAGGAGATTGGAATTATAACATTCCAATTTACTGTTCTAAATCCTAATCCGTCATTAAAATCAATTTCAATTTTTTGTATATTTTCATTGGGAAGAAAATTAAACCAATCGGTTTGATTACAAACAAATTTGCAGTCCAAAGCATTAACTTCATCTAACATCGGACTTACTGCTGCAAGCGTATAAGTCTTAAATGATGCAGAAGCATTGTGTTCGTGAAACTTTTTACGTTGGGCATCAAATGTAATCGAACCATCGTTTAGTTGTTGCTGATTAAATTCTTGGTAATTCGTAAAAAATGCACCAATTGAAATAAGCTTTTCTTGATTAAAAAATTTTAACTTTTCATCATAATAAGTTGTGGTCTGCTTAATCAATTTCGTTGTGCGTTGCGCCTGCAAAAGTTCATCGTATAATTGCCACCACGTTGCACCACTTGCAGTGCTATCCATTTCATTTCCTTGAAAGCGATGTACATTCGAATAATTTAATGTTTGATTATACAAAAAACCGCTTGGGATATTATCGGTGTTAATTTCGTCGAACATAGATGCAAAACTTACCTGTATGCTGGTATCAGCTTGTATTTCCTCTTGAGCCACTGCCAGTTCATTGAACAATAGCAAAAGCAGTAGACTATAATATATTAATTTATGTTTTTTCATGTCGTAGAATTTTATCGAGTCCTATGACTCGGTTAATAAAAAGAGTTGAATTAAAAAATGGAAACCGGTATTATTTGCGAAGTGTATCAACTTCAGCTTCCAAGTTTTTAATCTTTTTATTTAATTCAATCATATACAAACTCAATTCTTCAACTTTCTTAGTCAAGACAGTATTCAAAGCACTTAAATCCATTCCATTTGTTTCCATTTCAGTAGCAGTTGGTATTTCAGGCAAATGATGATTAGCTTTTACATAATCATCTAAAGCTTCCAGGCTCATTAAAGTATAGTTGGGCTCGAATACATAATCCGGAAATGCAGCGGTTTGCACATTGATTTCACGCGCATAAACTTTGGAATCAGTAGCATTCACTTTAAAAATTTCATAAGCATTTGTATTCGTTACAGTTAGGTTTCCATTAACTGTTTCAAAACCGTTAACAACGATACTTCCGTTTTGTGTGGTGGCGCCGGTAATTTTAAAATTCCCATTCTGGTAAGTAGGTCCGTTAATCGTTGTAGACCCTAACCATGCGCAGGATTGATCGATAAATTGGGTATTGATGGTAACGCCGTTTTTATCTAAGTTAAGTACGTCAAAAACGTTATAAGGGCAGCCTTGTGGGACAAAACAGGGATCCAACCAGAATTGGATATTATTAGCATGTGTAATAATTTTGGGCCCCTGACAGTCCCACATGTTGGTGGCAGTAGTCTGCGAACTGCCACCTCCTCTAGCTGCAATCACTACATCACCTTCTTTCGCTCCGGGCATTAGATCGCCAAGGTCTTTGGCAACACCAATTTCCAATTGCCCTGTCTTCTGATTTCCACCCTCTATGGTGAGTAGTGACTTATGAATAACTACTGCAGTGTCGATATTGACCACCCCTGAATCGACATTCATTACAGTAGTTAATGAATCGGCCGCATTTTGTGCCTTGCTGTTAAAGCAAGAAATTGCAATTAAAAGTGCGGTACTTAATAATTTAAATGATTGACATACGTTTAAAGGTTTGTTTTTCATGTTTACATTTTTTTAGTTTTGCCTACTCTATTAGGTTTTCGGCTTCGCCTTGTCAGGCTGGGCTGTACAACAACCCCTGCTAGTAAAACCAACAGCATCTCATTACATCTTCTCGTTTACTTAGCAATTCTATTGCTCAAATCGATGATGCAAACATATACCATGACCTACCCGGTTAATATGGTTAATGTATAAGCGTTAATTACCGCTGTATGAACGCCTTAATTGAAATGAAAATGATAACAATGCAGTTGCTCGAACAATGCATTTAATTGTTCGGCAAGTGATAATTTAGCCTTAAAAAATGGCTTATTTAACGCGACTGAAGCGCAGTGTTTTTAACATCCAATCCGGAAGTGGCTTAGAATTGTCCCTTTTACGTAAGTCGAGGTATAACCCCAACTTTTTAAGCAAGGGTAACTTAAAGGTTTGAACATATTCAATCAAAGTGCCATCCGGGTCTTCATTGTAGGCAAATTGACCGGAAGCAGAGCCCATGTCAAATTTCTGTTTACTGTTAACGGTTAACGGATACCCGAATTTATTACAAAGTTGTTCATGGGTATGCATATCAGTTATATCGTAACAAAGGTGAATATACCCTAAATCGCCCCAATAGCGATCGGTGAAAATATGTTGTGCTGTTTTACTGGCCGGCGTTTCTATAAGTTCAATATAAGAAGGGCCTAGCATACGACTAAACGGTCCTTTAACCGGAATATCTTGTGTTAATAATGCCCTACGAAGTGTAGCAGTTCCTCCTTCAACGGATTTTAAATCCTCGAAAACCCCTGTTTTATCATAAACCACATCGCCATAATTCAGAACCTCCTTATAGAATTTTAGACTTGCGTCCATATTACTAACTACAATTACGACTCCGGCTACACCACCGGTGCGCGCCGGATTGTCTGTTGGATGCACAAACCAAAAATCATTTTCAACCACTTGAAACATGTTTTCATAGGGGTCTTTCATCCAAAAATGGCGTTTGCCTTTAGGGTCGTTGGCTACATCTTGAAGTATGGTGACATTTTTTGAACGCATATAAGCTATCGATTTTTCGATATCAAAGCACTTCATTTTCACGGCCACAATTCCAGGAGCATTTAAGGTAATGGCATGTTTCGCTGCTTCAGGTGTACGACTGGTGTATTGCCAAATTTCAAAGCCACCGCCGCCGGCCATGTTCACTGCCAAATAAGCTGTGCGGGCATGTACACGATCACCGGTATAACGCGTCATTAGTTTAGCTTCGGCCGAATCATTAAAGACGATAATGTCCATTCCGAACATTTCTTTATACCAATTGAAAGCATGATTAACATTTGCCACACCAATGCCTACTTGTTGAATACCTGCGATATGTCGTTCCATTAAACTTTTATTTTAGAAGCAATTTTTAGAAAGAGTAAAGTTGATACTTTTTTAATCATCCACAACCAATGTTCATTTTGCGTAATATGAATTTCAAATTTTCCGGCTTCTGCTGCTTGAATTAGTTTGGTAACACAAACTTCAACAGCAATACCATTTGATTGGCCTTCATCCATTTTATTGTGTGGTTCACCATTTTGCGTTAATGCTTTAAGCGAAATACCGGTCTTTACACGACCCGGACAAACCAAGGTAATTCGTAAAGGAGTATGCATTAATTCAACTTGCATGGATTCAAAAAAACCATGTAATGCATGTTTGGAAGCCGCGTAAGCACTTCGAAAATGGAATCCGAATTTACCCGACATACTGCTTAAAACAATGATTCGTGGTTGTTGAGCTGCTTGAAGCAAAGGATATAAGCCTTTGGTTAATTGTATGATTGAAAAATAATTTAAGTTCATGATGTACTGATCAACAGCTAAAGCAGTAGACATGGCCAAGCCACGTTGACTAACACCTACATTATTAATTAATACATCGAGTTGAGAAATGGAAGCATTAATGCGTTGAATAGCGGCTTCCACTTGAGTTGCATCGGCTAAGTCAGCTTGAATAATGGTACAAGTCGATTTCAATTGCTCGATGGCGGTTTTCAATTCCAACAAGGCTTCTTGATTACGGCCGATTAAAATCAAACGGTTTGAGCGTTTGGCTAAACGCAAGCTTATCGCCCTTCCAATGCCGGAAGTGGCGCCTGTAATTACAATTGTTTTATTGGTAAAGGAAACAGCCGTTTTCATATTAGCGAGGCTAAAAGTATTGAAAATCGGACAATTTTTGAAACTATTGTATTTATAACGCCTCCCCTATGGTTAAATAAAATGCTTGCGTCTGTTTTCCGAAACCGGCATCAAACCTAATATTCAATCGATCTTGCGGATTAATCATAAAGCGCAATCCGCTTCCGATGGTATAACGATAGTATTTTACTTGCAATACTTCTTTCATGCGTTGTGCTACTTTACCATAATTCGCAAACACAACGGCTCCAAAGCGTCTCCAAACTTTGAAACGATATTCGGCAGCAAAATTCAAAAGATTTTTATCGCGATAACGTCCTTCATAATACCCCCTTAACTTACTGGCACCGCCAATAACAGCCATTTGAGTAAAAGGAACTTCGCCTGTAGTATGATCAAAAATGACATCCAATACCAAAATTTGTTTGGGTTTAATCGATAGGTATTTTGTTGCATCAAAAGTGTATCTGGAGTAATTGGCCGTACTTCCTAAGATGGGGGTATAATATAATGAAGTAGCGGTTAACAAGGTGCCTTTATACGGATAATAAATATTATCGCGGGTATCATAAGTGAGGTGATAACCTATTCCAGAGTACATACCACCATTTCGGCCAATGATAGCCGGACTATTGTACAGTATTGCATTTTTGCCGGAATCCACCGAAAGAAAAAAGTGGTTTTCATAACAAAATTTAATTCCTGTATAAAAATTATAGGGCATTTTACGAATTACAGAAAACACCAAACGAGAGTAATTTTCTTTGTAAAACTCTTCTTTTAAAGTGGAGTTGCCATTTCCCCAATAAGAAAACAGAAAATTGGTATAATCGGCTTCTCCTTCGCAATACCATGTTCGTTTGGGAAAAATTAATTTAAAGGGAATCAGCAACATTTTTTGTTTCAACTGCGTGTAGCTCGCTAAAACCGTAATATTGGAAGCTTGAATCGTAGTATCCTGCTTACTGATTTTAAAACTGATATTGCCTGCCAAACCAACGCCTATTTTAGTTTCCGGGCGATAAAATACAAGTGGGGTAACTTTAACTGAAAGGTTATGATTTGGTGCACGATCTATTGAATCTACATTAGACGTCGCTTTGGAATAATTCACCAAACTGCTAAACAGTAAAACCAGCACAACTAAGCAAAAGCCTTTCATGATTAGGCAAATGTAAGTGAATATTTAGATTCTATTCGCTTCGAATTTAAGAATAGCACTACTGCATTTAGGTAGTGGTCAATTTTTCAAGTTTCTGCCGAGCCCATCTGAAATAATCAATTAAATCGGCATCATCAGGGATTAGTTTACTCTTATCTGCGATAAATTGCTCCAATAAATCTTTAACTTTTCGCTTGCTTTTTACATCATACATTTTAGCCATGCGGTTAATTAAAACGAGCATATTTTTTTGACGTATGCCTTCCTCACCGGTAAATATGGCTTTAAACTGCCGTTGTATTTGATTGGTACGGTATTCGATAATTTGGAAGTCGTTCATTTCGAGACGGATCATCAATTCTAACACTGATAATTTCAACTGAAGCATAGGTGCCGCTTTTTTGAAACTGTCTTTGGTACCCAATTCGATGATTTGATCAATGGCTTTTTCAAAGTTTTGTTGACGGAAATAAACAATAGCTAAGTTGATGAAGATGAAATTATGGTAAAAACTATCTCCTTGCTTTTGGTGCTTACTTTTAAGATTTTCTAAAACAACGATTGCTTCAGCGGGATTTACAACCGAATAATTTATTACAAGTGCGTTGTAGTAAAATATGGTATACTTGTCTGCCAACAAGCTTCCGTACTGATCCATTTCGTGTTTTAGTAGTTCGGCAGCTTTTAGCGACTGGGTATATTTACCGTTTTTAAATAGCGCATTAACCATGTAGGTGTGCATTTTTAAACAGATATCGTGGTTGTTTTTATCAAACCATTTTTTTTGATTAAAAATTTTCATGGTATCCTTTACAAAGTTCTCCAAGGATTCGTAATCGTGTTTTTGCAACAAGACTTGACTAACGGCATTGAACAATTGCGTCCTAAACATTTTGGAGGCCTGCAAAAAGTTGTTACTATCAGCCTTTTTAATGGTTTTTTCGAGGTATTTGAACAATGATTCATTGCCCTTGCTGTAGTTTTGGCTTACTTTCAATTCATAACTGATTAAAGCGAGAATCTGTTCTATTTCCCGTATGTTTTGCGAGCGGCGAAAGTTCAATTCACGCTTTTCAATAACCTCTTTGGGGTTGATTGTTGTGAATTCGGTAGAAATTTTAATCTGTTCGTTATAGACCAAATCCAATACTTGATAGTTTTCAATTTCTTCCGCCAACTTTTCTGCTTTTTGTAGAAAGTATGATGCTACTTTCGTATTTTTCTTCATCAAGTGGTATTGATAAACCATCAGTAAATACTTCAGGCGCATTTGACCATCATCTTCTTGATGCTGCAATACCAAACTTTTATTCAGTTGGGCTAACAAGCGGTTTTTTAATCGATAGAAGCTGTTTTTATCCTTTTTTCCGTATAGTTTTTGAGCTAACACGTCCTCATCGACTGCTTCATTATGTAAACGGTAATATTCAAATAATTGCACGTCCTTTCTATCGAAATCATAGTTCAAACGCTCAATAAATAAGCGAAAAAACCGAATTTCTTCTTTGCTCATTTGAGCAATAATTTTGGGTAAGATGTCCATTTTCAGTAGTTAAATTTAATCGCAAATTAAAGGGTATAATTGAAAAATAAAAGGGTTTTGGGTGCGTAAGATAGTTATAATTTTGATGGTAAGAAATCACAAAATGGATGTAATTTTGAAGCATCAAACCACAAGGAATGAAAAAGTTAATCGCAATCGTATGTTTTATTTTCATCAGTGCAGGGCTTTACGCACAGCCGCACCTGAAAGTTATTACTACGCCTTCACCCTATGTTCCTTTTCCGGCTATCGTATCTTTAACGAATCCGGCTACCACTTATGGCTTTAATGTGGTTTTGATTAATAATGGTTCGGTAACCTTTAATGGCAATATTGATATCCTGTTACAAGCAGGTAGTGCGCCTTCTATTACATTAATAAGCAACTATACCATCAATAACATGAATGGTTGGAGCTCAGATACCATTCCTTTTCAGATCAGTAATTTTGCAGTAGATGGAACTCACTTTTTAAACGCTGATGATATCGTTGTAATTTGGCCACGTGTAAATTCTGCTGATACATTTGCAGCCGCAACAATTGGTATTGATTCATTAAGTTTCCCAATACACGTTAACAATTTTACCGGAGTAAACGAATTGTCTAAACCAGCTTCATTAGCTGCACGTTACTTGGTGGATCAAGGCATATTGCAAATTCAAAACAATAGCGGAACGCCTAAAGTTTCTATCGCTTTATATAACAGCACCGGTAGTTTGGTTTTCGAAACCACAACAACCGATCAAGATATTCCACTGCCTTGTAAATTTCCGGATGGGGTATACATTCTGGAAATGAACAGTTTATCCGTCAGGGTAGTCCAAAAAATCAGTATATTCTGATTTGCAAAGAGACGTTAACTACAACGTCTCTTTTTTTTTGCCTTATTTATTGCGTTCGATGGTATAAGTTACCAAATCCTTTAAAGATTGGCTGTATTGGTTTTGCGGCAATGCATTGAGTAGATTGATAGCAGCACTGTAATACTCATTCATTTTCTTCTCCGCATAGGCAATGCCACCGGCTTCAACCACAATGCGAATGAGTTCATTTACTTGTTTTTTATCGTCGTTATGATTTTTAATAATATTAATCAATTTACGTTTTGTAGCCTTATCCGCTTGTTGTAAGGTATAGATCAGCGGCAAAGTCATTTTTTTCTCTTTGATATCGATGTGAGTTGGTTTGCCGACATCCGCATCTGCATAATCAAATAAATCGTCTTTAATTTGAAAAGCC
Organism: Chitinophagales bacterium; assembly: GCA_023251415.1. Classification (GTDB taxonomy): domain Bacteria; phylum Bacteroidota; class Bacteroidia; order Chitinophagales; family CAIODY01; genus JAHEYX01. The sequence goes on along the minus strand of JAHEYX010000002.1, from coordinate 18,193 downwards.
ATACCCACTTGTTCGCCCAAGTTTTTCATTAAAGCAATGGATTCGGCATTAGCACCTGCGGCAGCGGCACCTACTGCACAAGCCGAGGCAATTAACGAAGCAGTTTTACCGCGAATTATTTCGTAATACACGGCTTCATCAATATCCAATTTGCGGGCTTTTTCCATTTGCAACAACTCGCCCTCGCTCATAACTTTAACGGCATTGCTAACAATTTGAAGTAAGTTGAAATCACCATTATCAACTGCCAACAGCAAGCCTTTTGATAAAAGGTAATCCCCTACCAAAACGGCGATTTTATTTTTCCAAAGTGCATTAATACTCCAAAAACCTCGACGTTGATAGGCATCATCCACCACATCATCGTGAACCAATGTAGCCGTATGCAACAGTTCAATTAAAGAGGCGCCGCGATAGGCTGTGGCATCGATTTTCCCCCAAGTACCGGCTGCCAGAAGTACAAACATGGGGCGCATTTGCTTTCCTTTACGCTTCACAATGTATTTCATTACCAGATCTAATAATGAAACTTTACTTTTTATGGCTTGCTCAAAATAGCTTTCAAAAGCGGCTATCTCGGCATTTATAGGTCGTTGTATGGATTGGATTGAACTCAAATTAAAAGGCTTAAAAAAATCGAAGACAAAGCTAATCCAAAGTTTGACTTAGCCATACTTTGCGCTTATATTTTTACAAAACGATAAAAGAGGTGTTGTCCATTAAGAAAGGCCGAAATAATGTATTCACCAGCCGCTAATGCATGTACATCAATAACTGTAGCACCGTTGCTTTGGGTTTGAAAAGTAGCAGCACAATTTACTCCTGAAGAATTTAACAGACTAATGGATTGAAGTGCAGCTTGAAAAGTAATAGTAGCAGTAGCCGGATTAGGAAAGGCTTGAACTTGACTTAAACCTAACAGCTGTAAGCTGGCGAATTGCGGAACGGGGTGGTCGTTGTGATTTTCGTCGCAACCGATATCTATTTGACCACCAAATACCCTACTCTGACCTTCCAAATCAATGGATCCGCTATTGTTCCAAGCCGGCAAGGCCGCATTAATTGCTGGGGAATTGTCGTACAATCTAAAATCCGGAGAAGTATGGTTGGCATCTATAAAATGAGGTTCTGCATATATGCTGTGTAAATCTTGGTTGCTTATCATTTTGTAGTACCCTAAAGAGCTGCACGACGCATTAGCCCAATAAAAAGTAAGTGATCCAGGGTTGTTTATCGGGGAGCAATACAAATTATAATCGATTTGATTTTGTGTAAAAATTGAATCGTAGAAATAGGCGTACAACATGGTATTGTTGGTATTCGCATAAAAAATATTATTCACAATTTTACAAGAGTCGAATGGGAAGTAGGTCAGCTCAGTATTGTTTGACTCGCTGTTGTTTTGGTAAAAGGTATTGTTAGCCACTTCGCAATTGTAAACTCGACCATTGGCCGGGTACCCGTATACTCCCATATTCAGCCCTTGTTGAAAGCAGCCATAAATCTGATTATTGTTTACTTTGTTGGCATTACAAATTCCTCCGCGACGATAAGCGGTGAGTGAAATGCCCATATCGCAATGGTGTATCGTGTTGCGAACAATCAAATTATTACGACATGCGCCAATCAATATACCGTTTTGATAGGTACCGCTTATTTTATTGTAAATGTTGTTAATTGTATTTTCACTAATGGTACAGTTGCGTACATAATCAAGTTGTGGCTTTGCACAAACACTATCGGCACCAGTAATAACGATTCCTTGATAACGACAATGGTGAATTTTGTTTTTTTCGATGGTTAAATGATGGGCATTTCCATTGGCTGCAATACCGGAGTTCATATGAAAAGTGGTATCCCCGATTTCATTGGTAGAAAGTAAAATATCGTGAACACCTTTTGTAGTATCTGTTCCATAGATTAAAATTCCCGTTGAATTACGATTGCGCATTCCTGTAAACGTACAATTTGAAACACTTATGTGATTAGAAGCAGCGCCTATTACGACTCCGGCTTGATAAGATTGGGCGGTAGTGTCGAGGTAATTAAAATGAAGCCCGATTAAGTTAATGTACGACGGACCATAGATAGCCCATATACTAAACCCACTTGTACCACTAGGGTCAATAAAAACTTCGTCTTGCTGGTAGTTTTTAAAAGTAATCTCTTGACCGGGAAGGCCTGATATGATGTTGTAAATTCGTTCGTGATAGGTGCCTGCACTTATATAAACGGTGGTGCCCGGAGTTGCAACAGTAGCAGCATGTTGAATTGTTGCAAAGGCATTACTTATTGAAGTACCTGCATTACTATCATTTCCGGTAGGCGCAACATATAACTGTGCATACAATTTGGTAGAAGCGAACAGCAACCCAATGAAAGCACTGATAAGAACAGTTTTAGCCAATTGCATGTGAATTTTATTGATTAGAGAAGTTGGTTCGACCTAAAATTAACCAATTGTAGGATAATTACAAAAATCGTTTACAATTAGCTTAATTTTACAGCAAATTAATGAAATGAAAAGTGCACCGACAGAATGGGATATTGAAGGTATGACATGCCATACGTGTTCCTTGAATGTAAAAAAAGTGTTGGAAGAAGGAGGCATGCAACAAGTAGAAGTTAGTTTTGCGAATAAGACTGCACGTTTTACGATTCCGGAGGCACAAACAGCAGAACCATTAAAAGGTAAATTAAAAGCTATCGGTTATACAGTCGTAACAGCAGAAAGCACACCGACAGCGGATCACAGCTTAATGCAGTTATTAATAGCCGCAGCATTCACATTCCCCTTATTATTACACATGGTTAGTTCGTGGTGGTTATTACACCATGCGCTGTTTCAAGTTATTTTGTGTTTGCCTGTTATGTATATTGGTTGGAAAACATTTGGAAAAAGTGCCTTCTTATCCGTTAAAAATGGCAGTGCTAACATGGATGTTTTGGTAATAATGGGCAGTAATGCCGCATTTTTCTATAGTTTGTATGGCGCATTAATTTTAGGTAAACATGATTATTTATTTTTCGAAACAGCGGCAACAATTATTACGTTCATATTATTAGGAGAATACATTGAACATCGAAGTTTATCACAAACCAATTCGGCAGTAAAGGCCTTGCTTCACCTACAAGTACCGGAAGCAAAATTATTTGTAGTTGATCCGCTTACTTCAGCAGAAAGCTATCAACTGATACCAAGTGCTCAAATTATGCCCGGCGATCGCTTACAAGTAAATACCGGAGATAGTTTTGCAGTAGATGGCATCATTCGTTCAGGAGTTGTAACTGTTGATGAAGCCATGCTTACCGGTGAAAGTACTCCGGTTGAAAAGTCAGCAGGTGACCGGGTGATTGGCGGTACCTTAGTAGTAAATGGCAGTGCTATTTACAAGGCTACGGCTACCGGTAATCAAACGGTATTAGCAAGTATCATTGAAATGGTTAAAAAAGCTCAAAATGATTTGCCTCCGGTTCAAAAGTTAGCAGATAAAATTGCGGCATGGTTTGTACCGGTAGTTCTGCTATTATCAGGTGCAACATTTGTTTTTTCCTATTTTGCGTTTCAATTGAATTTTGAACAAAGTTTAATGCATGCCATTGCCGTATTGGTAATTTCTTGTCCTTGTGCCATGGGCCTTGCAACTCCATTAGCAGTTATGGTAGGCGTTGGCAAAGCAGCTAATACGGGTGTTTTATTTAAAGGCAATTCATTCATGCAAAATTTTGCGCAATCAGCGGTATGGTGCTTTGATAAAACCGGAACATTAACCACACATGAAATCAATTTGGAGCAATTGAATTGGAGTGGAGAAGTGAAACAAATCGTAAAAAGTGTTGAGATTCATTCCTCCCATCCTATCGCTCAACAATTATGTGCCTTACTTACAAGCGTTCAAATTATACCGATGCGGCAAATAACCGAAACAAAAGGATTGGGAATGATTGGAGTAGATCGAGCCGGAAATACTTATAAAGTCGGAAAAGCAGCATTAGCCGGACTATCCGGAACTGAACAAATCTACGTTTTTAAAAACGATGTGCAACTCGCTGCTTTTACATTAGCCGATCAATTGAAACCACAAGCGTATGAATTAGTTCAGTTTTGTAAGCGTAACCAAATCGAACCGATATTGATTAGCGGTGATCGAAAAGACAAATGTAATCGAATTGCTCAACAATTAGGAATTGACCGTGTTTATGCGGCACAAAGTCCGGAAGGCAAAATCAAAATAATCCAAACCATTAAGCAAACTAAAATTGTGGCCATGATAGGTGATGGCATTAATGATGCCCCAGCTTTGGCAGCCGCTAATGTGGGCATTTCATTAAGCAATGCAACTGCTGCAGCAATTGAAACGGCACATGTGGTGTTATTAAAAGACGATTTAAATTTATTGATTGCCGCACACCGCATTGCTAAAGCAACTTTACGAACCATTTATGTAAATTTATTTTGGGCATTTGCCTATAATATTGTGGCTATTCCATTAGCAGCATTTGGTTTTTTAAGTCCGATGTTAAGTGCCTTGAGTATGGCTTTTAGCGATGTGATTTTGGTTGCCAACTCCTTGTTATTAAAATTAAAAAAACTCAATTAATTCAATAGTTATGCTTATTTATAATGTAACCAATAAAGTAGATCCGGCCATCGCACAAGAATGGTTGGACTGGATGAAAACATCGCATGTACCGGATGTTATGCGAACCGGATTATTTACCAATTATCGTATTTGTCGGCTGGATCAGGTAGAAGAAGATGCAGAACCAACCTTTGTAATTCAATACCATTGTGAATCGCGTGAAAAATTAGCTTTGTATTTAGAGCAACATGCACCTGCCTTACGCGAAGAAGTTATTGCAAAATATGGGAATCGATTTGTTGCTTTTCGTACAATAATGGAAGTAGTGCAAGGTGCTTAGTTTTCTTCAATGACCAGATGGTGGAACAAGCGGTGTATGATGGGAGCCAAAATAATTCCTATGGTCGAAATAAAAATGACTCCGCTAAATATGGCATAAAACGAAGCAAAGAGTTTACCGGCATTGTTTGTAATAGGATTAGTTGGCCCCATTCCGGAAAGAATCATGGAAGCATTCAAGATGGCATCAACCCAATCAAAGGAGCAAATGAAGTGATAGCCTAAAACACCTACGCTTAATGAAACGATAAGTATACATAAACCCAGTAAGGTACTGAGTAGCATGCGTTGTACTAATTTCTTGTTAGAAGCGAGTGGTTGGCGTTTATGTTCGTACATGGAGGTAAAATTAATAAATCACTTGAAATTTATTCCTCCAATTTAATCCTTACCTAATTGACTAAAAATGCCGTATTATTGCACCACGTATGACAGTTCTACCACCCATACAAACACGTGCATTAGGCGCTTTAACACCGGGGTTATTTAATCCGGAAGAATATGATTTATTCATCGAAATAAATCCAACTACGTGTTGTTATCTATTATTCAACCATAAAGAGCAAAAAGCCGATTATTTAGGTGAATATCAAGCCACAGAGCCCTATGAATTTTCAAACTTGATTCTTTTAAATCAAGTATTTGCAAAAGACAAGATGTTGCAATTATCGAAGTTTAATCAAATTGTAATCAGTTCTTCGTTGAGTCAATACGATATCTTACCCAATGAGGTAGAATTGGTTCCTTTACTGCAACAAAAATGGAATAAGACCGACCCCATAGCAGCAATTGGTGCACATGTTCGCTACCAACAAGAAACACAAATTATTGCAACCATTCAGGCTTATTTTCCGACTGCTGACTATAAGCATCGAATTACCGGCCTTATGCAGCATGCGTTGTTAAATAATTTAAAAGCCGCTGATCAAGTAGTGTTAGATTTTTGTTCAAAATCCATAACTATACTGGCATTTAAGAATAATGAATTACAATTATTGAACAGCTACAGCTATTCCGGTGCAGAAGATATTATTTACTATTTGCAGTTAGTGTTTGTTCAACTGCAATTTGATCAATTGAAAACACCTGTTTGGTTGAGTGGCGAGATTAGTCGTCAATCGTTAATTTGGAACGAGTTAATAAAATATTTCGATGCCATTCAGTTGGTTCATCGCAACTCCGCCATAAAACTTAATTCTGCAATAGCAGAACTGCCTTCATCATTTTACTTTTCATTAATCGGATTATTACCATGCGCATCATAGGCGGAAAAAACAAAGGTTATCATTTTCAACCACCCAAAGTTATGCCTGCACGTCCGACAACGGATTTTGCAAAAGAAGGGCTCTTTAATATTATTCAAAACAACTTCGATTTTGAAGAAGTGAAATTTTTGGATTTATTCGGTGGTACCGGAAGTATAAGCTATGAAATGGCTTCACGTGGTTGTACGGACTTAACTTGTGTCGAGTTGGATCGAATGATGGTTAAATTTATACAAGGGAATTGTGATAAATTAAAAATCAGCGACCATATTCAAGTCATTCCACAAGATGTATTTCGCTTTATGCTATCTTGTATAGAAAAATATGATTTGATTTTTGCCGGACCACCATATCCGCTTCCGAATTTGGATACGATACCTGACCGTTTATTTGAACGAGAACTATTAGCACCCGGTGGCTGGTTTATTTTGGAACATAACCCCAATCATCATTTCGATGAGCATCCAAAATTTTTAAAGAAGCGAAATTACGGCACAACTATTTTTAGCATTTTCACTACTGAATAAGCAGCTTTGCGAGAAACAATTTTATACTTACCCCGTCAAATTGCCAAACTACTAGTTGCCCTAATGGTAGTTTTTGCCTTACAACGTTTACTTTTTGTAAGTGTATTATGGCACGATTGTATGGCCGGAGGCGTTGCCAATTATTTGCTGTGTTTCTTTTATGCTTGGTCGCTTGATTTATCGACGGCTTGTTACGTTGCGGCCATTCTTCTTATTCCTACCACTTTATACATATTTTATCCAAATTTGGTTTTAAAAAATATTCAGCGACGACTGCTTCAGCTTGTACTCTTTGTATCCACCTTCATTGCCTATGCCGATATAATCGTGTACAAAGAAATGACCGTTAAAATACATTTTAAATTATTGAGTCATCTCACTCATCCACAAGAAGTATTTCAATCCATTTCTCTTAAAAGTTGGCTAATCGGATTAGCTATAATCGGGTTAAGTTATTTTATATTGAACCTGCTCTTTTTCAAACTTTATCCGTTAGAAGCACCTGAATTCGATAAAAAGCGAATGGTTCGAATTGGTACATTGGTTAGTTTCTTAGTTAGCGCCGCTGTAATTTTTGTCGGCTTACGTGGAGGCTTACAACCTATACCCATCAATGAAAGTAAAGTGTATTATTGCAAAACGCAAATTTTAAATGATGCTGCTGTTAATCCAAGTTGGAGCTTATTACACAGCTATTTAGAAAATCGACGGTCCGGAAATTCGAATCCATATGTTTTTATGGAGATGGGGAAAGCACGAAATGAAATTGTGCAGCTATATCAATCAAAGGATAGTTCAGCGCTACCATTATTTAGCCAGAAGCACCCGAATATAGCACTATTGATTTTAGAAAGTTGGTCGGCGAATGTGGTTGGCTGTTGCGGTGGTGATAAAGGATTAACGCCAAATTTTGATCGTTTAAGTAGGGAGGGATTATTATTTACGAATGCGTATTGCAGCGGGCATACCAGTGATCAAGGAATTCCTGCTATATTGAGTGCCTATCCTGCACAGCCAATTGCTTCTATTATTGCCAACAGCAGTAAATATCCGAAAATGCGTTTTTTGTCAGCCGATCTTGCCAAAATAGGCTATACAAGTTCTTTTTTATTTGGTGGACAGTTAATGTATGGCAACATCAAAAGTTATTTGTATTACAGTCCTTTTGACCATATCATCGAACAAGAGGATATACCTACAACACCTGAATTAACGGGACGTTTAGGGATTCACGATCAAGTAGTTTTTCCGTTGTGGAAAAAGGAGATGGATCATTTAAAGCCACCATTTTTCAGTTGTATGTTTACGTGCAGTACACACTCCCCCTATGATATTCCGGTTTCAGCTCGAATTAATTATGGTGGTGAGGACAAGCCATTCTTGAATGCAGTTTTATATGCAGACAGTTGTTTAGGTGCATTTTTTAATGAAGCTAAAAAAACAGCCTGGTATGCCAATACTATTTTTGTAATAGTGGCCGACCATGGTCATAATACGCCTCGTGAACATGATTATAATAATCCGAATCACTATCACATCCCATTATTACTTGTTGGAGGCGCATTAGCAACTGATTTTAAAGGAAAGCAATTTAATAATTACGTATCACAAACCGATATTGCAGCTACTTTATTACAAGCGCTTCAACTAAACCATCAACAGTATAATTGGAGTAAACCCTTAACGGATACGGTACGTAACTTTGCTTTTTTCAATTTTTATGATGGAATGGGCTGGGTTACACCAAAAGGAAAATTGGTTTGGAATAAACTAACTACTCCCAATTACTTGGTAAATACCTTTAGTGACAGTACGCAGGCTTCAAAAGAAAAGCAAAAGGCCGAAGCTTACTTACAAACGCTATTTCAGGAGTATTTAGATTTTTAAGTGTGTGCCACTTATTTAATAACCCCAAGCTCTTTACCAACTTTAGTAAACGCAGCAACTGCAGCTTCTAAATGATGCTGTTCGTGAGCGGCTGAAAGTTGAACGCGTATACGGGCTTTTCCTTTAGCAACAACCGGATAAAAGAATCCAATTACATAAATACCTTCATCCAGTAAACGAGCAGCAAATTGTTGTGCTAATACGGCATCATACAACATAATTGGTACAATTGGATGCTCGCCGGGCTTAATATCAAAACCAGCAGCAGTCATAGCTTTTCTGAAATACTGGGTATTGTTCCATAATTTATCGCGCAATGCTGTTGAACTGCTTAATAAATCTAACACAGCAATAGAAGCTCCAACAATGGAAGGGGCTAAGGTATTACTGAATAAATAAGGTCGGCTGCGTTGACGTAGCATGTCAATTATTTCCTTGCGTCCACTGGTAAAACCACCTAAGGCACCACCAAGTGCTTTACCTAGCGTGCCGGTTATAATATCTACACGTCCCATCGCATTGCGGTATTCATGCGTACCACGTCCCGTAGTGCCCATGAATCCACTGGCGTGGCACTCATCCATCATTACAATTGCATCATACTTATCGGCTAAATCGCAAATTTTATCAATTTGAGCAATAGTACCATCCATACTAAACACACCATCGGTAACTATAATACGGCTACGGCAACCTGCGGCAGCTTGCAATTGCTTTTCCAAATCTTCCATGTTATCGTTTAAATAACGAAAACGTTGGGCTTTGCATAAACGAATACCATCAATAATAGAGGCATGGTTTAATTCATCAGAGATTATTGCATCCTGTTCATTAAAGAGTGGTTCAAATACTCCTCCATTTGCATCAAAAGCCGCTGCATATAAAATAGTGTCTTCGGTACCTAAAAATTCAGCGATTTTCTTTTCTAAGGTTTTATGCAAATCTTGTGTTCCGCAAATAAAGCGAACGCTACTCATACCATATCCATGCGTTTTTAAGGCATTCATGGCTCCTTCAATAGTTTTTGGATGAGCAGATAATCCCAAGTAATTATTCGCACAAAAATTAATTACAGATTTTCCATTAACTGTTATTTCGGCACCTTGAGGTGAAGTAATAATTCTTTCGGTTTTAAAAAGACCACTGTCTTTAATTTCTTGCAATTCATTTTGCAATCTGCTTTGTAAAGAGGTATACATAGGTAGTAATTAAATTTAAAAAGAAATGCCGGAGTTAAACCCCGGCATGAATAAGTTATTTGGCCATACGACCATAGTTTTTTAGAGCGTCTACAGAAACGCGTTGTTTACGTTTTTGTTTAGGATCATAGGTGGTTTCCCATATTAAACATACGGTGCCATCTTCTGCACTGATGATATAATGAATCATTTTATTCATTTCACCCGGAACAATCATGATATAAGCTGCATCAGCACTGGAATTTACGATACGGGATTGAATGGTATCACGATCTTCAATAACGTATTCATAGGTGTAAAGTTTTTTCATTTGTGTTTCATCCAATTCATTATCATCTACTTCGGTTTTATCGAAGTACAATGTTTTGCTTTGCAATACTTTTCCGTTGTTTAATACATTTCTTTTTACCTGACCCATATTCAATCCTTCTGTTTTATTTTGCAAATCAAACTGCATTAGTTGCATAGCAAAAACAACATCGCCATCTTTTGGAGCCAAATACGGTAATTTAACAATGGATAAAGCCGGTTTGGAAGCCAATAAGTTTTCAGGTGTACGCAATTCGAAACAACCCCATTCTTCCGGAGTCGACAATTTTTTATAAGGCAATACGGCATTAATAACTTGAGAAGGAGGTGCTTGGGTATTACGTTGCAACTGATACATTAATACCACGTATGATTTAGCGCCTTTACCTTTACTCATTTTCAAGGCTTCACCGTATGAATGGTATTCAAATTTTTCGGTGAATTTCCACCATTTATCTACTGCGGCTTTCAAGTGATCATTAAAAGCTTGAATATCGTTTTGATAGGCGGCGTAGTCTTCCGGTGTTTTCTTAAGTTTAATGGTTTTTTTAGGATCTTCTGACATTAAAACAACCAATGTAGTGCGCTTTGCTGCATCTTCATAGGCTTCCTTTTTTAATGGAGCATTTTGTTGTTGTTGTGCAAATAAACTAGTTGTTAGGGAACCAAGTACTAACAGACTAATCAATAAGAATAATTTTTTCATTTGAAATAATTTTATGTTGTAAAAATAGCCTTTTAGCCGGAAAATGAAAGTGCTATTCAAAAAGAAGTAACTAATCTCTAAAAATTAGAAATAATAGCGGTATTGAACAGCCGGATAAAGTTTATATTCTAAACCTGCAGTAAGGCGTTGGTAGTACATTTTGGCTGACCATGACCAATTTTTTGTTACACGCTTCCGTTCATATCCGATAGCAGGATTCCAAATTGCTATGAGTTTGTTTTGAAGATAAACACACTTGTAACTCAGTGGCTCCACGGTTAATAAATTAAAGAAATTGAGCTCCGGAAAATTTACCCGAATTAGGGGATGCAGGGTTGCTCCTTGACTAAAAGTACTGTAATACCCTAAACTAATACTGGCACCGGCCCATAAATCGGATTCACGTTTAACCGCATTGTGATTGGTCCCATTAATAATATTGTAGCCTATTCCCAATTGCAATTCAACATCCGGTGCGTATTTATAAAGAGCCGGAGCACCTACCACCCCTCCCATAAATAAACCGTTTTTAGAATTGGCAAAATTAACTTGCCCGGATTCAGCCGGCAATGGAATATAGCGCATGGCATTAAAATGACGTTGGCACATGGCCACTACTTGCTTTTCAGATTTTTCATTAAACTCTTGAATCATGGTTGGTTGTTCAGGATGTTTAGCATGCAAGTAGAAACGATTCCATAAATCATCAAGTGAGGCTTTATTGGCTTGCATAATTTTTTGATAATTCAATTGCGTTGTATCTAAATTACCATCACCATAGCTCATCCAAGGAGAAACTTCACTGTTATCCACTTGCAATCCGATTCGATTATAATAGTCGTGTTTACCTTTATTGTTGTATTTTGACAAGGCATTGTGGTGATTAATCACTAAGTGGCCTGAGGCAAATGCATCCTGCAAATAATGATCTGCACAGGCATTAAAGAGTAAGGCCAATTGCATAAACAACTTCCCATTTTGGCTAAACATATTGTCATTTTGTGCATAATCCATACCTGCTAAATCAGCACATTCACGTGCAATCGTATGTAATACACAGTATTTGCTGGCTATGTTCTCGGCTTCTAATTGTTTAAAAAAGCTATCTACACCAACTATATTGATGCGTTTAATCGCAACACCTTTCGTAATTCGTTCGGGTAACTGCAATTGCGAAAACAATTGATACTCTAACAAACTTTTGGTTTTGCCTTCAGGTATTACGATATATTTCAAAACGGCGAAACTCAATTCATCGCTCATTATGGTTGTTCCAAAATCGTAAAAATGGCTTCCCGGTTCAATAGTAAATGGGGTGTGATCGTGGCGATCGCTGCTTAAACCACTTGGCAATACGGCATTATTAGCACTTGAAATCGTGTTATAATGTTTTCGCAGGGTTTTTAAAATGGTCGTATCCTCTTTGCATTTTTGATAATAGGCATTATTGTAAGAAAACCAATTGTCGGGATATAATTGCAAGAGTACTTGAAACAATTCTTTGATTGCAATATCATGATCTCCTGATAAGGCGGTTAAGTCGCCATAGCTGATGTATTTAATTGCACGATTCGGTAAATAAATAACACAAGAACCGGGGGCATTATTACCAACTATGGTTTGCCATACTTTCATTTTCTGCGGATCATTGGCAATAGCACGAATAAAGGCTTGGTCGCCAATAAACTTATGTTCACCGGTCCAGTAAGCCTGAACAGGAGCTACCAGCAATATTTGCATAATAACACAAACAATAAAAATCGGAATCCTTTTATGCATAAGTAAAGTTAAAAACAAATATAGGTTTAATTCGTTGGTTGCAGTGATTTGATTGTCAGTAGAAATTCTTCCCAAATCTCATTCACAATTTGAGCGGCCGGCATTATTTCAGAAATAGTTGAAGCCACTTGACCTATTTCCAGTTCTCCTTCGTGCATATCGCCTTCAAACATGCCTTTTTTAGCTCGAGCGCGACCCAATAATTCAGTCAACTCTTCGACAGAAGCTCCGCGTTGTTCGGCAGCCAGTACAGCAGCAGCAAATTCATTTTTTAAAAGACGTACAGGTGTTAATTTTTTTAGGGCTAGAACCGTATCACCTTCTTCGCTATGGATAATTTTTTCTTTAAAAGCTTGATGGGCAGATGATTCGAGACTGGTTACAAAACGCGACCCAATTTGAACACCGGATGCACCCAAGGCAAAAGCAGCAGCCATAGCTTTACCACTTCCAATTCCTCCGGCAGCAATAACCGGTATTTGCACCTTATTAACCACTGCAGGTATTAAGCAAAGTGTAGTTGTTTCTTCACGACCATTATGTCCTCCTGCTTCAAATCCTTCCGCAACGATTGCATCTACACCGGCATCTTGGCATTTCACTGCGAATTTAGCACTTGAAATAACGTGCACCACTTTAATTCCCTTCGATTTTAATGTAGCTGTCCAGGTTTTTGGATTACCGGCTGAAGTGAAAACAATAGGGACTTGCTCTTCAATAATGATTTGAATATGTTGTTCGATATTGGGATAAAGCAATGGAACGTTTACTGCAAAGGGCTTTGTGGTGGCTTGCTTGCATTTTTGAATTTGCTGACGAAGCACATCTGGATACATACTGCCGCTGCCAATGATACCTAAGCCGCCGGCATTTGAAACTGCGGCAGCCAATTCCCAGCCACTGCACCAAATCATTCCAGCCTGTATTATTGGATATTGAATTCCAAACAGGTTAGTAATTTTATTATTCACGATGCTTGATTTTAGCAATTAAAGGTGGCTTGAATACCACCAAGATGAATTGCAAAAGTAGGCTTTTACTTTATTTTATTTCTTGAAAAAAATCAGCAAATCGCTTTTATACTAAGCTACAACATGAACGTTTGCAGATTCAAATTTACGTGTACGGGCATTGTATTGATTGCCTTTTTCCATAATATGAACCAATAGCCCTTCTACTGAAACAGGAGACCCTTCATCAATATCGGCAATATTGTTGTGACGGATATTTTTTCCATCAATGATGATTACCGAGCCACTACCGATGGCTTCTAATAACATTCCATCTTTAATGATAACACCGGTATCTTCACCTAATCCAATTCCAATGGCAGTTGGGTTAGCAGCTACAGCTTGGGCAAGACGTGGGAAACGACCGCGTTTATTGAAGTGTGAATCGATAATAACATCTTTCATGAAAGCTAAGCCGGTGGTCATTTTTACTTCGCCTTTTAAATGGGCATTGGTTGCATTACCTTGATAAATCATAGTATTGCTCATGGCCATTGCTCCGGCACTGGTACCGGCAATTACGAAGTTTTCTTCATTCAAATATCGATCATGTAAAATATCTAAAAATGGAGTTCCGCCAAAAATAGCTGTTAAGCGCAACTGATTACCACCACTGAACATCACTGCTTTACACGTTTTAATACGTTCCTGTATTTCTTCGTTCATGGCATCTTCACGGTTTCGAACTTTAATATGTCCGATATTGGTCATTCCGATTTTTTGAAAAGCCGATAAGTAGTTTTCACCAACTTCATCCGGAATAGAAGAAGCTGTAGTTACTACTTCGATACGAGATTCTTTATTACCAACTTGATCAGCAATAGTTTTTAAAATACCCAATTCAAAAAAATTCAGGTTATTACGTTGAATAATACCCAATTCCAAATCTGTTCCTTTATCTTCTGCTCCACCAACGGGAATTAGGATGCCTTTAGGTTGATCCATGATATAAATTTAATTTCCAATTAAGATTAAGGTCACAAAAATATAAAATATATTGGAGCTAAACGCAAAGCCAATCGGCATTTTTCAACAATAGTTTTTGCTGCTAAAGTGGACTGCGCCATCAAATTGCAATTAATACCAGCCATTACATGAACCACTCAACTGAATAGACTTGATTTAGAATACTTGTGTTATTAATTGCCGAATTTGCTGAATTATTGCCTAATTTTAGCCTTATAACAAAGTTTAAAATACCATGGACTTAGAACAACTGCGGTTCCCGATTGGCCGATACGAAAAACCTGAAAACTTCTCAGATGCCCCTTTATCCACATGGATTAATCAAATTGAAGTGTTGCCAAAGCTGTTGGAAGATGAAACAAAAGGCTTGACCGACCACGAATTAGCATTTCATTACCGACCTGATGGTTGGAGTATCCGCCAAGTCATACATCATTGCGCCGATAGTCACATGAATGCTTTTATACGTTTTAAATTGGCATTAACCGAAGAACAACCTACTATTAAGCCTTATTTAGAGCAGTATTGGGCTGAATTAGACGATGTACAACACAGCTCCATTCATTTTTCATTATTAATTTTAGAAGGGGTACATAATCGTTGGACAAATTTATTGAAGCGTCTTACAGAAGAACAATGGAAGCGGAGTTTCATACATCCGCAGTACCATACCACCTATGCCTTATGGGAAAGTGCGGGAAACTATGCCTGGCATGGCTTACATCATTTGGCTCATGTTAAACAAGCCAAACAACTGCAATTCCCACATTAAATTCATTTAAACGGACAAAAGGACGATCAATTCTCCTTAATTTTATGCCCTAAAAATAGCGCACATGAAAAAAACAATCATTAATACAACAGCTGCCCCTTCACCAATCGGACCTTATAGTCAAGCCGTTATAGCCAACGGAATGTTATTTGCCAGCGGACAAATAGCTATCAACCCTGCTACCGGAGAATTAGTGACCGACACTATTCAAAATGAAACCCGTCAGGTTATGAGTAACATTAAAGCCTTGCTTGATGCAGCAGAATTACAGTTTTCAAACATTGTTAAAACAAGTATTTTTTTGAGTGACATGAGTTTATTTGCTGCCGTGAATGAAATCTATGGCAGTTATTTTACTGCTGATTTCCCTGCCCGAGAAACTGTTGCAGTAAAAACCTTGCCGCGTAATGTCAATGTTGAAATTTCAATAACAGCAGTACTATAAATGTTACAGCTCGTAATCGACGTTGGAAACACGCGAACCAAAGTAGCCGTTTTTAGCAAAAGTGAATGTTGCTGGGACTTCACCTGTAATAAGCTAACAGTAAGTCGTTTGAAAGAGATTTTTAAACGCTTTCCAAAAATAAACCGTTGTTTATTTAGCTCAGTAAGTGAAGAATCTGAAGTACTAATCGATTGGTTAAGCAAAAAAACTATTTTTTATATTTTGGATGCGAAAACCCCGCTTCCGGTTCGTATTGCTTATAAAAATACAGCTACTTTAGGTGCTGATCGTAAGGCAGTAGCTTGTGCTGCTGATTATTTGTTTCCCAAAAACAATACCCTTATTATTAATTGCGGTACCTGTATTACTTACGATTTTAAATCCGCAACCGGAATTTATCAAGGTGGCAGCATTAGCCCCGGTTTAACCATGCGTTTAAAAGCATTACAGGCATTTACAGCTCGTTTACCATTAGTTGAATTAGCTGATCCTGTAGAACTAATAGGTAACTCTACTGCACAGTCCATTTTAACTGGGGTTGTTTTTGGCGCTGCATCAGAAATTGATGGAATGATTGCCAACTATAAAGCACAATTTAAACACCTAAAAATCGTTATTACCGGAGGAGATGCGGATAGATTGGAAAAACAGCTTAAAAATAAGATATTTGCAACTCCAAATTTAACATTAATCGGATTAAATCATATTTTGTCCTATATCCAACCCTAAATGAAGTTTTTAATAGTTTTTTGTACAAGTATACTTTTTGCCTTTACAGTGAATGCACAAGTGAATGCTCCTTATTCCTATTATGGATTAGGTCAGCTTTCACAAGGTTCTATTAATGCAAATTATGGAGCTGCGCATACCGGTATTTGTTTTGATACGCTCAATTCAACGATGTTAGACATCACAAATCCGGCTTCTTATGCCATGTTGCGCTATACCGCTTTTGACGTATCGCTCGCAGGACATTATGCTGTATTAAACGATGGAACAAATAAGCAGAAGAATTTTGACATGTCGCCTGCCTATTTTGCACTGGGTATTCCAATTATCAATAAAAATAATTTAAATCCTAAAGACGATAATTTTCGCTGGGGTCTTTCAACGGGACTTGTACCTTATTCTAAAGTCAGCTATTACTTAAATCAAAAAATCGAAAACCCCGGAGCTGATAAAGTTGCCGGTTATTTTTACAAAGGAGACGGAAACACGTACCGCTTTTTTATTGGTAACGGTTTTAAGTACAAGAATTTTTATGCCGGTATTCATGCCAATTATTTGTTTGGAAATATAAAATACCGTGCATCGGCTTACTATCCGGACAGTGTGGTTGCTTTAGGCACGCGTACTATTAAAACGTATAGCCCCGGCGGATTGTATTGGGATGCCGGTTTACAATACGATATTAAAATCAAGGATAAAAAGCATTTGGCAATCGGAGCTACTTTTCAAACTGCACAATCCATTAAAGTTAGACGTACTGCCATTTGGGAACGCATAAATCACTCCGGTGCAACTATTGATACCATTGGTGGAACGCACGACAGTACAGGAGTAATTGCCTTACCAATGACGTATGGTTTAGGCGTACAATGGAGTAATGGAAGCAATTTTAGATTAGCACTAAATTACAAATACACCCAATGGAGTGCGTTTCGCTTTTACGATCGTGTAGAAAGTTTACAAGACAATTGGTTACTTTCTTTAGGTACGCAGTTTGTGCCTAATGCCACTTCCAGTAACTTTATGAACCGTTGTTTTTATCGTGCCGTATTTTATGGAGGACAAGATTTTGTTAAAATTAATAACACTTCATTATCCGTACTTGGAGTAACCGCCGGCTTAGGTATGAAATTTAATATGCTGGTGTTAGGTAGATATGCTGTGCCATTTTATGTAAATGCCGGTATAGATATTGGAAGCAGAGGCACCTTAACTAACGGCTTAATTAAAGATAATTATGCGCGTTTTCAAGTAGGCGTTTCACTTAATGATCAATGGTTTATTCGTTCTAAATACGATTAATCAATGCCGGATTATAAGCTTGCATGGCTGCCATTAACTGTGGCATAAACAAATCGAAATTTTGCTGAAATTGATTTTCGAATTTTAGTAAGTCGGCAACAGCTGTTTCAATTCCCGAATTTAAAGCACGACGTTGACTTAATCCTTTCAATGCAAATGAAATACCTGTTGTAGACTGATAATGGTATAACCAATTGTCTCGTTTCATGTAAAGCAATTGATGACGACTTTTTTCCGGTGAAATCTCGGTATGCGATTCTAGAACATTGTAAGCTTGTTGAGTAAAATCCATTAAATCAACAGCGGAATATTTATTCCAATCTTTGGCTAAGAAATAATCGTTAAAAATATCGACAACTACCCCACTCCATTTGC
>JAHEYX010000171.1 GCA_023251415.1 Chitinophagales bacterium | reverse complement strand
CATGCTGTATAATTATTTGACAGGAACCGAGTTTACTCGCAAAGTAAAAGCTATATATGACGCCTTTGAGTTAATGAATACCGGTTTAGAAAATGAAAAGCGTCAAATGACCAAAATTTGGGCGGCTCGTGAAAAACAAATAGAACAGGTTATGCTCAATACCATTGAAATGTATGGTAATATAAAAGGTATAGCCGGTAGTGCTGTTGCTGCAATTCCGGAAATGGAGCTGGGCGGACATCTTGAACGTGGAACCGCGGCCGAATAAGCAATTACAGAACTGGTAAAAAATAGTACAGCGTTGAATCGATTAAACATTTTATACTTACCGTCTTGGTATCCAAATCGCACCAATCCATTTCATGGTGATTTTATTTGGCGACATGCCTTAGCTATCCAAAAACATGCTGATTTGTTTGTTATTTATATCGGCAAAGACAAACAACTGAAAAGTACTTTTGAGCTTGAATTTGCAACAGAAAACCACTTGCCCACTTGTCGAGTTTATTATCGTGATTTTCAATCGCCATTTAGTGCTTTAAACAAATTAGTCTCTTATTTACGGTATAAAAAGGGCTTAAAACTCGCGCTCGATTGCATGCAGAAAAATGGTTTTAAACCCGATATCATTCACTCACACATCTTATTAAAAGCAGGATGGACCGCACAGCAACTCGCACAAAAGCAAAACATCCCTTGGATTCATACTGAACATTGGTCATCGTATTTACCACAAACCAATTGGTTTGAACAACAAAGCAAATGGCATCAACAAAAAAGCATAAAAATCGCACAGCAAGCTGATTACACTACTGCAGTTTCCAGCTTCTTACTTGATGCGCTGCATCATCAACAACTCCTCGGTAAAAGAAATGTTGTAATATCTAACACAGTTGATACTACCCTATTCAACTTTCAAATCGAAACAACAAAAACAACATCGAAAGTCGTTTTGTTACACGTATCTTCTTTAGGTGCAGTAAAAAATATTGACGTCTTATTAGAAGCCTTTCATGCAGCTTATCAACGGAATAATAATTTAGAATTGTTAGTCATTGGAGGTGCTGCAGAACGAAATGCTGCCTTTGCTAAGCGATACCAACACGAGGCCATCACCTATCTTGAACCACTTCCCTACGCCACAGTTGCAGCTTACATGAAAAAGGCCGATTATTTAATCCTAACCAGTGAATATGAAACACAATCGTGTGTTGCCTTAGAAGCTTTGTGTTGCGGACTACCGGTTATCTGTACTGCCGTTGGTGGTTTGCCTGAATTTATAACCCAAGAAAACGGAATTTTGGTTACCCCCAATGCTACAAATGAGCTTCAAACCGTTTTGGCAACTTGCGACCAACAATTAAATCGATTCGATAAAAAACAGATTGCTCAAAAAGCGATGGAGCTTTATAATTATAATACCATTGGGTTGCAATTTGTAGCGTGTTATCAACAAGCCATAAAACAAAGTAACGCTACACCACGTTGAAAAATTTATAAATTTGTTGACCAAATTAACATCAAATGAAAAAGCTAGCCTCAGTTTTGTTTTTGATTACTCTTTTCGAAAGTTGCTCAAACAAACAAGTAGTTGAACAATATTGGGATGCTACCAATAAGCAACTGAAAGAACGCTACGAAACAGTAAAAGGTAAACCCGGAATCAAAGACGGTAAATACGAATCGTTCTATAAAGATGGTTCTCCTGAATTGATTAGTTACTACAAACAAAACCAATTATGCGACTCCTTACTGGCTTACGATAATACTTCGCATCACTTAAAGGAAAAAGCATTTTATAAAGATGGAAAATTAAATGGGCATCGGTTTTTATTTTTCGAAGATGGAAAAGTGATGATTATGGAAACGTACACCAATGACAAAGAGGACGGCGTTTATTTAAGCTACTTTAAAAACGGCAAGAAAGAACAAGAAGGGCAATATGTAGATGGCAAATTAAGTGGTGTATGGCATTATTATTATGAAAATGGTCAAGTAAAAGAAATTGTTACCTATGCTGATGGCCACGAATTCGGACCGTATTTTAGCTTTTATCCGAATG
Organism: Chitinophagales bacterium; assembly: GCA_023251415.1. GTDB lineage: Bacteria > Bacteroidota > Bacteroidia > Chitinophagales > CAIODY01 > JAHEYX01. Next base: position 4,812 of record JAHEYX010000171.1, on the reverse strand, counting down.
GAAATCGCAAAGCAACCGGCTATTATTTAGATGAAGATACAGAAGATAGTGTATGGCATCAATACTACGAAACCGGTGAATTAAAAGAAATAGCGAATTACAAAGAAGGTATGGAAGAAGGACTAACTAAAACATTTAATAAGGATGCTACGGTGAGTAAAGAAATAATGTATAAAGCAGGTATACCGGTTGTGTATAAAGATTATGTCAACAAGAAATTTACAACCCATGCTGCTATTAAAGGGAAATAAGCACAGTCAAGCCGTTGAATAACGAAACTCATCTACATATCATTTCTTTCAATATACCTTACCCTGCCAATTATGGTGGTGTGATTGATGTGTTTCATAAATTACGTTGGTTGCACCGTTTGGGCATTCACCTTCATTTGCATTGCTTTACGTATGGACGTACCGAAGCTAAACAATTGGAAGTATTTTGTGCAAGTGTACATTACTATCCTCGTCAAATTGGTTGGCTTAAGCAATTGAGTACAACGCCTTATATCGTTCATACACGAAAAAGTGACGTATTGCTGAGTAATTTACTCAACGATAACTATCCGATATTATTTGAGGGCTTGCATTCCTGCGATTTGCTTTCGCATCCGGCATTGCGCAATCGCTTCAAAATCTATCGCGAAAGCAATATTGAACACCGCTACTATTTTGAATTAGCCAAATCAACAACATCATACCTCCATAAATTGTATTTCTTGGTGGAGGCTTTACGATTAAAATGGTTCCAATCCAACATTGCATATACGCAACTTTGTCTACCCGTTTCTTACGAAGACAGTCGCTATTTGAAACAATTGTTTCCGATGCTTTCCATCGAAACACTTACTTCATTTCATGAATTAGATGAAGTAGAAATTCTTACCGGACAAGGTGCTTATGTATTATATCATGGGAATTTATCGGTACCGGAAAACGAAAATGCTGCATTATATATATTAAAAGAAATAGCGCCCAAAATTAAATATCCAATTATTATTGCCGGTTTACAACCAAGTCACTATTTACAACAACAATGTAGTCGGTATACACAGGTCGAATTAATTGCCAATCCTGATCAGGAACAAATGCATCAATTAATCAGCCAGGCACAAATTAATTTGTTACTCAGTTTTCAATCAACCGGTTTAAAATTAAAATTATTGCATGCCCTTTACCGAGGCCGGCATTGCTTAGTAAATGCACACATGCTTCATGGCACTACGTTAGAAGACGCTTGTACAGTGGCTGATACCGGCAATGCACTCGTACAGGCAATTAATGACTTATTTCAACAACCATTTACAACAGACGCTGTGGAAAGAAGAGGCAGGATACTAAAATCGGCTTACTCCAATTCGGCGAATGCAACACAATTGATACATTTACTGGCTAAAAAATAACATCTTTACACTCATGAACAATTACCCATTTACTGTTAGCGAACGTTTTATGCGCTATGTGCAAATTGATACACAAAGTGATCCTACAGCAACGCGTTTTCCCTCAACTGAAAAACAAAAAAACCTATCGGTGTTATTAGCAAATGAATTGCGCACGATGGGATTAACAGAAGTAGAAACAGACGAATGGGGTTATGTTTATGCAACGATCCCGGCCACAACCACAAAAACGGATGTGCCGGTAATTTGTTTTTGCAGTCATATCGATACTGCACCGGATTGCAGCGGAACAGGCGTTAAGCCAATACTACATCACAATTATGACGGAACAGCCATTCAGCTGCCGGATGACCCAAACCAAGTGCTATCACCAAAAAATCATCCTTACTTAAATGAATTAATTGGGTGCGATATTATAACGGCAAGTGGAACTACTTTACTTGGCGCTGATGACAAAGCTGGTGTTGCTATCATTATGGATTTAGCTAATTATTTGATTCAACATCCTGAAGTTGCACACGGCAAAATCAGAATTTTATTTACACCGGATGAAGAAGTGGGACGTGGTGTTGAACAAGTAAACATGAGTAAGTTAGGTGCACAATACGGGTATACCTTAGATGGCGGGGAACGTGGATCATTAGAAGGCGAAACTTTTTCGGCGGATGGAGTTACGATTACCATTAACGGCATAAGTGCCCATCCCGGTTATGCAAAAAACAAAATGATTAATGCCATTAAACTGGCCGCTGAATTTTTAGCATCCTTACCTAAAAACACTTGGAGTCCGGAAACCACTTCCGAGCGTGAAGGATTTGTACATCCGATGAGTATTGATGGGCAATTGGAAAAAGCTACCATCCGATTTATTATTCGCGACTTTGATACAGCAGTGTTAAAATCACACGAGCAACGCTTGAAGCAATTGTTGGACGATGTAATAGCTAAATACCCCGGTTCCAGCGCTACTTTTGAAGTGAAAGAACAATACCGTAATATGCACGAAGTATTGGTTAAAGTGCCTTTCGTATTAGATTTTGCTTCGCAAGCCATGGAACGTGCGGGTGTAAAACCTCGTCCAATGCTTATTCGCGGCGGTACCGATGGTTCTCGTTTATCATTTATGGGCTTACCTTGTCCGAATCTATTTACCGGTGAAATGGCGATACATTCTAAATTAGAATATGTTGCAGTGCAAGATATGGAGTACGCCGTTAAGACTTTGGTCCATTTAGCCCAAATTTGGGAGGAACAAGGAAGTGGTAAATAATTAGCAAAATGCTTATTGATAGGAATCAGTTTCTAGCAAAAAGAGCTGTGATAACTTTGCATTCTTAATAATTAGATAACATTGAAACAATATCTTGTTTACCTTTATAAGGCAATTTTGCAGTGAAAAATAAAGATACCATGAGTACACAGGCCAAGATTTTGATTGTTGATGACGAACCGGATATTCTTGAATTTATCGGCTATAATTTGCAAAAAGAAGGTTATCAAATATTTACGGCTAACAACGGATTAGAAGCTATAAAACAAGCACGTGATCATCACCCGGATTTAATTTTGTTAGATGTGATGATGCCTAAAATGGATGGCTTGCAAACCTGCGAGTATTTACGTTCTATTCCTGAATTTACAGAAACATCCATAGTTTTCTTAACCGCATTGAACGATGAAACAGCAGAGCTTAAAGGCTTTTCTGCCGGAGCTGATGATTATATTACCAAACCTATCAAGCCTAAAGTGCTGATTACACGTATTAAAGCTCGTTTAAAGAAAACGCACGTAAGTGAACAACACCCGTTAATTGAATCAACCGACTTGGTTATTGATCGCAATAAATATCAAATTACCTATAAAGGGGATGTATTGGAGGTTGCACGAAAAGAGTTTGAATTATTGAGTTTACTGGCTTCCAAACCGGGCAGAGTTTTTTTACGCCAAGAAATATTAGATAAAATCTGGGGAAATGATGTGATGATTGGCGATCGTACGATTGATGTACATATTCGTAAACTTCGCAGTAAAATCGGTGACGAAAAAATTAAAACAGTTAAAGGAGTTGGTTATAAATTTGAGTAACTTCGTCAAGTGAAAAATTTAAAACCTTATCAGCTCGCGTTTCTTTTAGCTTTACCCATTGCATTTTTAGCAGCCTTATTAGTGCTGCTTGTTGACCATTTACCGATTTTAGGTATTCGCCTATTCATTATTTGGTTATTGCTTTTGGTCGCCTCTTTTTCATTGTTTCTGGTTGCCATTGAACGCTTTATTTACCGAAAAATTAAACTCATCTATAAATCCATTCACCACCTTAAACTGGGTAAAGAGTTAAAAGACTCATTGGGTGAAAAAATTTCAGAAGACCCGCTTGAAGATGTTGAACAAGAAGTTATGGAATGGGCAACTACCAAGCGTAAAGAGATTGATGAGCTAAAAAAAATAGAACAATTCAGACGCGAATTCCTTTCTAATCTTTCACACGAATTTAAAACACCATTATTTAGTGTTCAAGGATATATTCAAACCTTGATTGACGGCGCCATGGAGGATAAAGAGGTGAATGCTAAATTTTTAGACAAAGCCAATAAAGGAATTGAACGCTTGTGTTCATTGGTTAATGATTTAGATGAAATTTCGAAATTGGAATCGGGTGAAATAAAAATCAATTACAGCAATTTCGACATTAACGCGCTAAGCAAAGAAGTCTTTGACAGTTTAGAATTGAAAGCGCAACAAAAGAATATTCATTTTGCGATAAAAAAGGGCTGTGATCAACCATTCTGGGTTCATGCCGATCGAGAAAAAACAGCACAAATATTAGTCAATTTAATTGAAAACTCTATTAAATACGGTAAAGTAAATGGTGAAACCACGGTTGGATTTTACGATATGGCCGAACATATTTTAATTGAAGTAACGGATGATGGAATCGGAATAGATGAAAGCCATTTAGCGCGTTTATTTGAACGATTCTATCGCGTCGATAAAAGCAGAAGCAGAGATGAAGGCGGTACCGGCTTAGGCTTATCCATAGTAAAACACATTGTAGAAGCGCACGGTCAAACCATACATGTGCGCAGTACCGTTAATATTGGCAGTACGTTTGGATTTACCCTAAAAAAGAAATAACTCCATTAGCCATAACTGATTAGGCTCATTATTTAACCGTATGCATTATGTATCTTGCCAAACAAAAATTTTCTTGTTATGGCCGCACAATTAACTTGGGTAAATCATGCTTCTTATATAATCGACTATGATCAAGTTCGATTAATCAGTGATCCCTGGATAAGTGGTCGTGTATTTAATGAAAGCTGGGCGCACTTAGTTCCTTCGGTCTTTACTCCGGAAGATTTTAAAACCATAACACATATTTGGTTTTCCCACGAGCATCCGGATCATTTTTT
>JAHEYX010000170.1:1607-6921 GCA_023251415.1 Chitinophagales bacterium | reverse complement strand
TGCCAATTACTAATTCAGGACGTTTAGTTACTGCCGCTATTTTAGTGATGGAAATACTGGATGTATTGGTAGCTAAAATGCAATTGGCTGGAGCCGCTTCGTCAATGGCTTTAAAAATTTTAAGCTTAAGATCTACATTTTCAGTTGCCGCTTCAACAACCAACTCAGCATTTGAACAAGCTGATGCCATATCGGTATTGGTTTTGACGGTACTGCAAGCGGCTGCTTGTTCGGCAGTGATGCTGCCTTTGGCAAGCATACGTTCGGTATTTTTGGCTATGGTAGCTAAAGCTTTTTGCAATGCCTCCTCTTTAATATCAACCATAGTAACGTTGAAACCATTTAATGCAAATACATGCGCAATGCCGTTTCCCATTTGGCCGGCACCTATAACTGTAATGTTTTTCATAAATATAGAATTGAAGTCCGCAAATTTATAAATTCAAATGTAATATCAGAGAAATAATGCGCAATAAAGCAACATGAGCAGGCTAAACCTATACTTGATAGGTGAATTACAATTCACCGGATAAAAGAAGTACAATAATTAGCTTACTCGATTGTAGCAAACCGGCTATACCAATGAGTATTGTTGCTTTGCTATTCCAATTCCAATAATGCTTTACGCAATAATTCAAACACTTCCGGAATTTCTTCTTTTTTACAAGTACCTACCGATACTCTAAACCATGGCGAATCGGCAGGTGCACCGAAGGCATAAAAAGGAACAATAGCTAAACTGGCTTTTTCTAATAAGTAAGCACTAACCGCTTTCATATCGTTCAATTGCTGACCGGTTCCTTTAATTTTCTTACCTACCAAGTCAAAGCGGACTGTTAAATAAATGGCTGCTTGAGGTTGTATCACATCTAATGCAAAACCTTCTGCTTTTAATGCTTTAAAACCGTCGTACAATGCCGTTAAGCGAGCATAAATTTCAGTTTTAAAATGGTTTAAAAAATCAGCATAATCATGCTTCATTAAATAATGCGCTGTAGCCACTTGCTCGGCTTTGGGCGACCATGCGCCAATATGCGAAAGGATGGCTTTCATTTTATCGATAACATTGCTCGGACCAAAAGCCCAGCCTACTCGAACACCGGTTGCCGCAAAAGCTTTACTGATACCATCTACAAAAATGGTATAGGCTTTCATTTCAGGATAAAGTTCAACCGGCGTATAATGCTTTTCATTATTGAATAATAAGGCACCATACACTTGATCATACAATAAATACAATGGCTTTCTTTTGCCTTCACGCTTTTTGTTTTCTGCCAGAATTAACGCGCATATTTCTTTTAAAGCGGCTTCAGTAAAGATAGTACCCGTTGGATTTAACGGCGAACACAAGGCTACCAATGCCGCTTCAGTTAAATGTGGTTCCAATTGAGCTGCCGTAGGCATAAAGTTATTCTCCGGGGTTGCTTCGACTTCTAATCGCTGCCCATGATTCAGATGCGTGTAATGATTATTGTTCCATGAAGGCACCGGATACAATACTTTTTCACCGGCATCGAGTATGGTATTATAAATGGCATAGATCAAGGGACGAGAACCACCGGAAATTAATATTTGTTCTTTGTCATAGCTTAAGCCGTACATTTTCTGATTCCAATCAACAACCGCATTGCGCAGCTCTAACATGCCATTTGCTGGCGGATAATTGGTATGTCCTTGACGATAAGCCTGAACAATTTCATTTTCTAATTCTTCCGGTAAAGGAAAAACACGTGGATCAAAATCGCCAATCGTAAAATTATAAATCGATTGCCCTTGCTTTATTTTCTCGTTAATTTCTCCTGCTAATTTAATGATTTCAGAACCAATCAGGTTCTCTGCCATAGTTGAAACGGTGTTCATACACTTCGGTTTAGACCATAAACGTAAAACATTTTTACGGAACCAAAAACTTTCTTTTTTAACAAGAGAATAGTTTTTCCAAGCAAAATAACTTGCTAAAATTCCAAAAAATGATTTTGCAGATAATTTAAGATAGCTTTTGTAATGTATTGAAATAATAGCTATTGCGCGGTTTTAGGGCTCTATTTATTATGATAAGTAGTAAAATGCACCAATTCAAAATCGGAGAGTTCTATTCAATTTTGGTTTTTACGATTTAATAAGTAAATTTACAACACCTTAATCTTTAGAAACCCCGATTATGAAATGTAAATGCATTACACTCGCTTTTTTGCTTGGCTTCTTTATTACTTCGCTTAAAGCACAAGTGGTAATAAATGAATATTCCTGTGCCAACATTTCTACAATTACCGACAATTTTGGTAATTATGACGATTGGATAGAGCTTTACAATTCAGGGGCCAGTGCCGTTAATTTGGCCGGCTATCATTTGTCAGATAGTAAAGGGAATGTTACCAAATGGACATTTCCGGCCGGTATTACCATAGCCCCTTCAAGCCGATTATTAATTTGGGCTTCCGGATTAAATACCGTTGTCGGTACCAATATTCATACTTCATTTAAACTTACCCAATGCGCCTCTGAAGAAATTGTTTTTTCGGATGCAGCCGGTACAATCTTAGATTCTTTAACGATACTTCGTAATCAAGGTAATCACTCACGCGGACGAACAACAGACGGTGCAGCAACTTGGTCGGTTTTTTTGATTCCAACACCCAATGCAGCTAATGCCAGTGCTTTCAAAGAATACGAGCCGCTTCCCGTATTTTCAATTGCTCCCGGCTTTTATCCCAGCGCACAATCGGTTAGTATTACTTGTTCGGATGCAACAGCTTTAATTCGATATACCACTGATGGTAGTTCACCGAGCCAATTTTCAACAGTATATGCCGGGCCAATTAGCGTAACCACCACAACTGTTATTAAAGCGCGTGCCTATTGTACCACCGACCCTTTAGTGCCACCAAGTTTTGTGGAGCCGAATACCTATTTTATTAATGTGACCCACACGGTTCCTGTAATTTCAGTTGCCTCTTTAGATTTAGCAAATTTGTTAAATGCCGCTACATTTGCCACTACCGATGAAGTTTCGATGGAGTATTTTGAAATAGGAGGGGCATTTCAATTTCAACAAGTAGGCGAAGGCGGTAAGCATGGAAATGATTCATGGGCTTATCCGCAACGTGGTTTCGATTATGTTTGCAAAGATCAATACGGTTACAATGACGCCATTAATTACAAGTTGTTTCCGGATGTAACACCACGTAAAAAATTTGATCGCGTTATTCTCAAAGCAGCAGCATCCGATAATTATCCTTTCGGGCCTTCTGTTTCTTGCCACTTGCGCGATGCATTCGTGCAATCGTTTTCGCAACACCGCCACTTTGATTTGGATTGCCGCTCGTATAAACCTTGTGTGCTTTATTTGAACGGGGCTTACTGGGGTTTATATGAAATTCGTGAAAAAGTAAATGACGATCACTATACCGATTATTACTACAATCAAGATGAAAACAATATTGATATCTGCCAGTTTTGGGGTGGAATTAATACGCCATACGGAAGTGATTCGGCTTGGATAAATTTATTCAATTTTGTGATGAGTCACAGCATGAATAATCCGGGGGCTTACAATTATGTTCAGCAACGCTTAGACTTTAGCAGCATGATTGATAATGCGATTTACAATACCTATATTGTTAATTCAGATTGGTTGAATTGGAATACGATGTGGTGGAGAGGCAGAGATCCGAACGGACAAAAATTAAAATGGCGTTATGCATTATGGGATGAAGACAATACCTATAACTTAGGTCAAAATTTTACGGGCTGGCCAACAACAAACGCCAATGCTGATCCTTGCGATTTAAATACCAGTTATGGCGACACCTTAAATCCACCGCAAGCCAATGAAGGACATATTGCTATTCTGAATAAATTGCTCGCTAATCCGCAATTTAAGTGGATGTATATTAACCGCTATGCCGACATGATTAACCATGATTTGAATTGCGATACTGTAATGAAATACTTGGATCAAATTATCAATATCATTACTCCGGAAATGCCCGGTCAAATTAATAAGTGGGGTGGTACAGTAGCCGGTTGGCAAGGTAATATTCAATTGATGAAAAATTTTATTACCAGCCGCTGCGGTTTTATTGACAGTGCTTTAGTTAATTGTTATGATGTTACAGGACCATTTAATTTAAAAGTCAATGTAGACCCTCCCGGTAGTGGTACAGTTTCGCTAAACAGCATTCAACCTTTACCTTATTATATTTGGAGTGGCAAGTATTTCGGCGATAGCCGTATCCCATTCAAAGCAGTACCATCACAAACCAATTGTTCTTTTGTACGTTGGGAAGTATTTCATCATACCCCATCCAGTTATACCAAAGACACCATGAGTTTTTGGTTAAGTGCTAACGATTCAGTGGTAGCCCATTTCAATTGTACTGCACCGCCGCCGCCACCACCACCTCCACCGGTAGTACTTCCTGTAGTTACAGAACCCGATCATACCACTTTGCCTAATGCCTTTACTCCTAATGGAGATGGTTTTAATGATGTGTTTAAATTACTCGGTGATCATATCAGTTCATGTGACATGAAAATCTATAACAGATGGGGCCAATTGGTTTTTTCAACCACGGATCCTACTATAGGTTGGGATGGTAAATTCCAAGGTAAAGATGCTGCTATGGATGCGTATGTGTATTCGTGCTATTATGTAAAAACAGATGGAACCAGCAATAACTTAAAAGGTTCTGTGGTGTTATTCAGATAAACCAATTACGAATATAAACCCGGGGCAATACGTTCCAAGAAATCTTTTTTCTTACGAACTGCAACATCAATGGTAGTGCCGTCTTCCATCAACACATAACCGCCTCTTCCTTTAAAATATTCACTAATATAGCTGAGGTTAACGATGTATTCATTGTGAATACGCATGAACGTATTTTCGGGTAAACTTTCTTCAAACTCACCAATACTTCTGGAGACCATAATTTTCGATTTATCTTTTAAAATAAATTCGGTATAACTTCCTTGTGAGCGGCAATACAAAATGTCTTCCGATTTTACGAACGTAATGCCCGTTAAAGTAGGTAAGGCTAATTTGGAAAGGTTGCCGGATTGTTGTTGCAATTGTTGTAATAATACACTGATTTTATCGGCAGCTTTCGCACTACTTTCCGGGGTTGCAATTTTTTCAATGGCACGATGAAACTCGCTTAAATCAATGGGTTTAAGCAAATAATCTAAACAGGCGTGCTTAATGGCTGTCAATGCATATTGGTTAAATGCTGTAACAAAAATTACTTTAAAATTTTTATACTCCAGTGAATCTAACAAGTCGAAACCATTACCATTCGGCATTTCTACGTCA